>NZ_CAWPCB010000010.1:0-1969 GCF_963886535.1 Proteus sp. G2675 | reverse complement strand
GAGTAACACATCCGTACTTTTTATTATAGCAACTTGATTATTATCATGGTAATTATATAAATCACCGGGATTGGCCTCATTTTCTATATATTTATCAATATTATCCCCGTTTTCCCATTTATAAAATTCATGTGTAGCTAAATTAATAAATATGGTTCCAGGGATATCATAATCTTCATTTGGCCCGATCTCTTTTATAGGTGTACCGTTATAGTTAGGATATTGAGCAAAGCCTCCATTTCCTCTCGTCATAAAAAAAGTAGTTGAATCTTTGTAAAAATGATTGAAATAGCCAAACTTTAAATTGGCATTTTTTTGTATAGGTACTCTAGTAAAAGTAAGGTCTGCGAAATCTGAAGCCAATTGTAAAATTTCTGTGATAACTTCTTGTTGATGAGGAAATATCGTCATTGGTGTAGCCAAAAAATATAAAGGTATGTTCTTTATTATCTGGCCACTTCTCTCACTCTTTGATTTTATATCTTGATTTATTTCCTCAATTCTTTTTTGGAAACCCTCACTATCTTTATCTTCAATAGCTTTTATTTCTTTTTTCATTTTTTCTATTTCATAGTCTAATTTGTAATATTCTGCTAGCTCCTTTAATGCTTCTTTTTTTTGACTTTCTGTTATCGGATGTTTATTTCTTATATTTTCTGACCGCTCACTGTAATTAGGAAATGTATAGGTGAGATGCGTTGTTCCATCTATTGAATTTTTAGGCCAACCTGATATAGCGCCTGTTGATATAACCCCATCAAGCAAATAGAAGAAAGTTGGTTTTTTAGTGTTTTTTATTAATTTCATATAATGTCCTTTTTATTTAAAGATAAATTATCTATGTGTTTTTTTACAAAATAAATTAATGTTTAATAGCAGGCTAATTATTGTCTATTTATTTTTTAATTTCTTTTTTAAAAAATACCTGTCAGCATTTCTACATTATTAGTTAAGATTATTGTTATGTGTTTGTATTATTGGCAACATGATGTATTATTATTTTTAATAAAAAAGGTACCGCAATATTATTACAGTGCCTTTTCTATTTTTTCTGTTACTGAATTTTTTGGTTTAAATAATCTCTTTTTTATCATAATTAGGAGGTATATAAGTTATTTGTGTGATATTACTATGTGGTTATTTAGCTCAACCATACATATCATCTATAACTATTTTACCATCAGACAAATAGAAGTAAGTTGTTTTTTTATTGAATTAAAACTATTCATACTAAATTCTTTTTACCAAAAGAGAATGTTCTATATTTCTTACTTTTATAATGATAGAAGTATATATAGAAATAAATGTTATAAAAACATACTATTTATTTCGTATATTTTTAGTTGATTATTATTAATGTTTATACGCATATTGTGCTGAATTGTTATTAATAATTGATGATTATTTATAGAGAAATAATTTAAAGTTTTACAAATCATATGGTGAAATGTATTTATACTGCAAAGAGTTCATCATGGTTAAATATACCGACAATCTCTATATGTACAATGGACTTATCATCGTTAGAAGATGTTGAAACGTCTATGATGGTTTTGTTGGCTGGTTTGTTATGATTTAATGAAAATTCATTTTTATCTCCTGATAATTTATCAACTTTTTTCATTTTTGATATATCTATTTTTCTATAATCCCTAGTGATCAACGTTATTTTATCCTTGTTTTTTTCAAAATCCCAAATTGAACTATTGCTTTCAACGCCCTCATAGCAGAAAAAATTAAAGGTATCATTTCCTTGTCCACCTGTTATACGATGAGTTCCTGTGCCCAAATATATTTCATCATCACCTTCTCCCCCTTGAATGATATTTCTGCCAGGGAGCCCTCTATCCATTGAGGCTACACAGATCCGATCATTACCCTTACCACCATCCAACATATTAGCACCATAATAATCAATAAGCATATCATCTCCATCATCACCATAGAGCACATCATTTCCCAATTCTCC
>NZ_CAWPCB010000009.1:0-260509 GCF_963886535.1 Proteus sp. G2675 | reverse complement strand
AATTAACCTAATACTTTAGCAACAACACCCGCACCTACTGTACGGCCACCTTCACGGATTGCGAAGCGTAAACCTTCGTCCATTGCGATTGGGTGGATCAGTTCAACGATCATGTTCACGTTGTCGCCTGGCATTACCATTTCTACGCCTTCTGGTAATTCGATAGTACCAGTTACGTCAGTTGTACGGAAGTAGAACTGTGGACGGTAGCCTTTGAAGAATGGAGTGTGACGACCACCTTCATCTTTGCTCAGAATATAAACTTCTGATTCAAATTTGTTGTGTGGGTTGATTGAACCTGGTTTCGCCAGTACTTGTCCACGTTCGATTTCTTCACGTTTTGTACCACGCAGCAGAACACCTACGTTCTCACCTGCACGACCTTCGTCAAGTAATTTACGGAACATTTCAACGCCAGTACAAGTTGTTTTTGCGGTTTCTTTGATACCAACAATCTCAACTTCATCACCTACTTTGATGATACCACGCTCTACACGACCAGTAACTACTGTACCACGACCTGAGATTGAGAATACATCTTCGATTGGTAACAGGAATGGTTTGTCAATTGCACGCTCTGGCTCTGGGATATAAGAATCCAGTGCTTCTGCTAATTCAACAATTTTTGCTTCCCACTCTGCTTCGCCTTCCAGTGCTTTCAGCGCTGAACCACGGATTACTGGAGTGTCATCACCTGGGAAATCGTATTGAGACAGAAGTTCACGAACTTCCATTTCAACTAATTCTAACAGCTCTTCATCATCTACCATGTCACATTTGTTCAGGAATACGATGATGTAAGGAACACCAACCTGACGACCTAACAGGATGTGCTCACGAGTTTGTGGCATTGGACCATCAGTTGCTGCTACTACCAGAATAGCTCCGTCCATTTGCGCAGCACCAGTGATCATGTTTTTAACATAGTCGGCGTGACCTGGGCAGTCTACGTGTGCGTAGTGGCGAGTTGGAGTATCGTATTCTACGTGTGAAGTAGAGATGGTGATACCACGCGCTTTTTCTTCTGGCGCATTATCGATTTGGTCGAATGCACGAGCAGCACCACCGTAAGTTTTAGCTAAAACTGTAGTGATTGCAGCAGTCAGAGTTGTTTTACCGTGGTCAACGTGGCCGATAGTACCAACGTTAACGTGCGGTTTTGAACGTTCAAATTTTTCTTTAGACACGACTATATTCCTTAATATCGCTCCCTCTCACAGAGGGAGCGTAAACTAAATTGAACTCGAAAGGATCTTATTTCGCTTTACGAGCTTCGATAATAGCCTGAGCGACGTTGCTAGGCGCTTCGTTGTACTTCAAGAACTCCATTGAGTATGAAGCACGACCCTGAGTTTGTGAACGCAGGTCAGTTGCATAACCGAACATTTCAGCCAGTGGTACTTGTGCACGAATGATCTTACCAGTAGGTAGATCGTCCATACCTTCAACCATACCACGACGACGGTTTAAGTCACCGATAACGTCGCCCATGTAATCTTCTGGCGTTTCAATCTCAACTTTCATGATTGGCTCTAACAGAATCGGTTTTGCTTTCATGAAACCTTCTTTAAAGGCCATAGATGCAGCAATTTTAAACGCGATCTCTGAGGAGTCAACATCATGGTAAGAACCGAAGTGCAGACGAGCTTTGATATCAACAACAGGGTAACCGGCTAAAGGACCTGATTTCAGCTGTTCTTGGATACCTTTGTCAACAGCTGGGATGAATTCTTTAGGAATTACACCACCAACGATATCGTTGACAAACACATAGTTCTCTTCACCACCTGATGGTAATGGGCTAAGGTCAATAACAACATGACCATACTGACCACGACCACCAGATTGTTTAGCGTGTTTACCTTCAACGTCAGTAATTTCTTCGCGAATTGTTTCACGGTAAGCAACTTGTGGTTTACCTACGTTCGCTTCAACTTTAAACTCACGACGCATACGGTCAACTAACACATCTAAGTGTAGCTCACCCATACCTGCGATGATAGTCTGTCCAGACTCTTCATCACTAGATACACGGAAAGATGGATCTTCTTGAGCCAGACGGTTCAGAGCGATACCCATTTTTTCTTGGTCAGCTTTAGTCTTAGGTTCGATAGCAACAGAGATTACTGGCTCTGGGAATTCCATACGTTCTAAGA
Source organism: Proteus sp. G2675 (assembly GCF_963886535.1). Classification (NCBI taxonomy): domain Bacteria; kingdom Pseudomonadati; phylum Pseudomonadota; class Gammaproteobacteria; order Enterobacterales; family Morganellaceae; genus Proteus; species Proteus sp. G2675. Next base: position 258,353 of record NZ_CAWPCB010000009.1, on the reverse strand, counting down.
TGATTGGTGCATCAATTGCACACAGTGTATCACCTGTAGTAACGTCTTTCAGACCGATAGCAGCAGCGATGTCACCTGCACGAACTTCTTTAATTTCTTCACGTTTGTTAGCATGCATCTGAACGATACGGCCAAAACGTTCTTTTTTGTCTTTAACTGGGTTCAGAACTGTGTCACCAGAGTTTACAACACCGGAATAAACACGGAAGAACGTTAAGTTACCAACAAATGGGTCAGTTGCGATTTTAAATGCCAGTGCAGAGAATGGCTCTTCATCGCTTGAATGACGTTCTGCTGGAGTATCTTTACCATCTGGTAAAATACCTTTAATTGCAGGTACATCTGTTGGTGCTGGCAGATATTCAATAACTGCATCCAGCATCGCCTGAACACCTTTGTTCTTAAATGCAGAACCACAGGTAACCAGGATAATTTCGTTATCTAGAACGCGTTTACGCAGCGCAGATTTAATTTCTGCTTCTGACAGTTCTTCACCGCCTAGATATTTGTCCATCAGTTCTTCTGATGCTTCAGCCGCAGATTCGATCAGGTTGTTGTGCCACTCATCTGCTAAATCTTGTAGTTCTGCAGGAATGTCTTCGTATTCGAAGGTGACGCCTTGATCTTCTTCATTCCAGCGAATCGCTTTCATTTTGATCAGGTCAACAACACCAGTGAAATCTTCTTCAGCGCCTACTGGGATTTGCAGTGGAACTGGGTTTGCAGCTAAACGTGTTTTGATTTGTTCAACTACACGTAAGAAGTTTGCACCCATACGGTCCATTTTGTTAACGAACGCGATACGTGGTACATGATATTTGTTAGCCTGGCGCCATACTGTTTCTGACTGAGGCTGAACACCACCAACTGCACAGTAAACCATAACCGCGCCATCAAGAACACGCATAGAACGTTCTACTTCGATAGTGAAGTCAACGTGTCCCGGGGTGTCGATGATGTTTACACGGTGAGGCTCAAACTGTTTAGCCATACCAGACCAGAATGCAGTAGTTGCAGCGGATGTGATAGTGATACCACGTTCCTGCTCTTGCTCCATCCAGTCCATTGTTGCTGAACCTTCGTGAGTTTCACCAATTTTATGGTTTACACCGGTATAAAACAGAATACGTTCACTTGTAGTGGTTTTACCGGCGTCGATGTGCGCACTAATACCGATATTACGATAGCGTGCTATGGGGGTTTGACGAGCCATTTTTTCCTCTCTCGTGGGCGTTCAATTCAGGTAAAGGACAGCATAGCTGTCCTGAAAAGAGTTGCGACTACTTCGCGGATTACCAGCGGTAGTGTGCGAACGCCTTGTTTGCATCTGCCATACGGTGAACGTCTTCACGTTTCTTAACAGCAGCGCCTTTGTTTTCAGCCGCATCAGATAATTCATTTGCCAGGCGAAGAGCCATGGATTTATCACCGCGTTTACGAGCAGCTTCAACAATCCAACGCATTGCTAATGCATTACGACGAACTGGGCGCACTTCAACTGGAACTTGGTAAGTTGAACCACCAACACGGCGGGATTTAACTTCCACAGTAGGACGTACGTTATCTAATGCGATTTCGAACGCTTCCAGTTCAGTTTTGCCTGAACGCTGAGCCAGGGTCTCTAGCGCATTATAAACAATAGATTCAGCAGTAGATTTTTTACCGTCTACCATCAGAATGTTAACAAATTTGGCCAGTAGTTCTGATCCGAACTTAGGATCTGGCAGAATTTTACGTTGACCAATTACACGACGACGTGGCATGGAAATACTCCGTTTAAAATTCAGGGTTGTCCAAAACTCGATGAGTTTATTTTGACATTAATTGTGAAAAAATGTTTGGCCTTACTTAACGGAGAACCATTAAGCCTTTGGCTTCTTCACACCGTACTTAGAGCGACCTTGTTTACGGTCTTTAACACCGGAACAGTCCAGCGCGCCGCGAACAGTGTGGTAACGCACACCTGGTAAGTCTTTAACACGACCACCACGGATAAGGATTACGGAGTGCTCCTGCAAGTTGTGGCCTTCACCACCGATGTAGGAAGAAACTTCGAAACCGTTAGTCAAACGAACACGGCATACTTTACGCAGTGCTGAGTTTGGTTTTTTAGGAGTGGTAGTATATACACGAGTACATACGCCACGTTTTTGCGGGCAAGCTTCCAGAGCTGGAACGTTGCTTTTAACAACTTTCGAGCTACGAGATTTGCGCACCAGCTGATTAATAGTTGCCATTTAAAAAAAGCTCCTGGTTTTTGCTTCGTAAACACGGATTTGAACTCTGTCTTGTCGACAAGACAAAACATGAGGACGCAGAATTTTATTGCTGACGAGCTCATGTGTCAAGAATTATACAGCAATTCTACGCGCCCCAGTGAATTTGTTGGGGGTGTTTTACCGTTAAATCGACAAAATCACCATAATTGATAAGTTTAATCTGATGAGAAACCTGATCTTTTAGGCCTCGCGCGAGAACATCATCAATTAATGCATAAACAGAAATTTGCTGAGCCAGACAATAAATTAATAAAGGATTATCTTCAAGAACGGCTAGTACACCATCTTGGATTAATAAAACTTCATCATGCTTTGTCAATAAAGACAAAAATGCGTCCAAATCACTTTGGTAAATAGAGACGGAGTAAGTATACAACATAACCGTTCATCCTTCTTGACTAACTCATCATTAAAAACGTAATACCACGTCATAGTGACTCAGTTTTTGAGCAATCTCTTGACCTGTTATAACCTTGGCATCAAGAATAAACATTGTTTGTGACGATAAACCACGATGAGCTAGATCTTCTTGTGATATATAGACGTTTGTCACATCATACAAGGGGAGGACTTTAAATGTAGCTGCATGATGACGAGAAAGAACACCTTCAGGCTGTTGATTTTCCAGTAATTGGAACACGCCATCAGAAAGAAAAAAAACACCTATATTTTCGGTTAAGGCGGAAGTTGCTAATAGCGCATCTAAACCTTCACGCCCAGCACTATTACCATGAGGTGCCTGAGTAAAGATAAACGCCACAGAATTCATTTTCTTCATTAAAACTGCACCACACGATCACAAGTTAACATCGCTTGAGCGAGGGCTCCTAAGCCACTTAGCTCAAACTTTGTTGCCATATTGCTGCTCAGTAACCCCTGCTCTTTAGCTTGTTGCTCATCAACAACACCACGCCGTAATGCTGCAGCAACACAAACCTGCAAAGGGATATTGTAGCGTGAGGCCAATGCTATCCAGGCTTTTGGCAAGTCAAATTCATCACTTGCAGGTGAGACCAATTGATTAGCATTGGACACACCTTCACGATAAAAAAATACTTGTGCGATGTGATGACCTTTTTCAAGCAACGCTTTAGCAAATAAATAAGCGCTAGAAGCTTGTTCCGTGCCATAATGTGGCCCAGTCACCAGCAAGCAATATGTCAGATTCATCGTATTACTCTACTCTCCATTTTTAAATTGGCGGATATAGAGATACACAGTATGTTTAGAAATATTCAGTCTATCAGCAACCTGATTTATCGCGTCTTTGATATCAAAGATCCCTTTCTCATAAAGATTTAACACCACTTGTTTATTTTTCGCATTATTAGCCACTTCACGATCGTTATTCACTTCTTCAATCGTAAATTCAAGTGTTTGTGCCACGAGATCATCGACAGAAGAAGCAAAATTCACATCAGAAGCCACTTCATGCGTTTCTTCAGGAATAAAGGTTTTAATAATCTCAGAGAATGGGACATCAAGATTCATATTAATACATAATAAACCAATAACACGACGCTCACGATTACGAATAGCGATCGTAATTGATTTCATCAAAGCGCCGCTTTTTGCACGGGTAAAATAAGCTTTTGAAAAACTTGAATCTTCATCTGTAATATCATGCAACATTTGTAATGCTAAATCGGTAATAGGTGAACCAATCTTACGGCCTGTATGTTCCCCATTCGCAATTTTAACCGCTGAACATTTCAAATCTTCCAGAGAGTGCAATACGATTTCGCAGTGATGACCAATTAACATGGCTAAACCATCTACTGCAGCCTCATATGACTTTAAAATTTCGTGATCAGTTTGAGTAAAAGGTCGGCTATCTAGTTTTTCAAACTCGTTGCTGTCACCATAGAATAACGGGCTAGACATTTGATTATATAATCCTTAAAGGCTTTAATTATGATAATGACTTGAGGTCTTATTATTTATAATGATTCATCTTCATGAATCAATTCAATATTAAAATTTAAATATAAAGTCCTGTACGATCTTGACGTTAAATCGTCAAGGGATCTACGTCAAGAGTCTTAGAATAAGAGCTTTGTCATAGGTCACAGCTTTGCTTTATTTTCTTTCTATTTTTACATTACTCACGCATTTCTCTTGAGAGAATTACCCTATTTCGGGGATCAAGAAAAAGATCAATGAAGCTAAGCACACCAGTTATATTTAAATATTATGCTATTTTAAGAAGTTGTTAACTCTATTAATATGCTAATTATCTAAAAATTTTAACAAATATCATAAAATATCGATCCGCTGGTGAAACCGACTATATCTACATTTTCTCTCGCTTATTTTATGCAAAAGTTGCTAGAGAAACAGTTTACCTTTAGCACTGTTATGCACTTCTATAATTTATCTGGCTAGAATATATTCATTACTATATGTATGTAGAGAGATTATTACTATTGATTCTCCTATCAGAATGACATAACCGTTATCTCGATATTACTGCTGTTTCTACACACTTTTACAGGTTTACTTATGTTTTTAGGTCAATATTGTGCAAAGTTTGCCCCTACTACGCTTTTTGTTCTACTTTGGAGTAGTGGTGCTATTTTTTCTCGTTGGGGTTTAGATAATGGCAGTTCATTTGCCATTTTGACTTGGCGTTTTGTTATTGCATTACTGTTTCTTACCCTACTTTGTCTCCAACGTCGCCAATTTCTTCCCCCTAAAGGAAGCCGTTTAAAAACAGCATGGGTTGGATTGCTCATTATCGGTGGTTACTCTATTTGTTACTTGTTAGCGCTCGCTAACAGTATTACACCAGGGATGCTCGCCACTATTATGGGTATTCAGCCGATCCTCACTTTATGGATCATTGAACGACACTTTACTGCGAGTCGGTTATTAGGACTATTTATTGCTTTGATAGGATTAGTATTAGTGGTTGCGCAGAGTTTATTTAATACTTCACTCTCATTAACAGGAATGATTTATGCACTCATTGCACTCCTCTGTATGAGCTTTGGCGCAATTTCCCAAAAGAAATTACAATTAGCGCCTATGGAGGCATTGCCGATACAATATGTGGTTAGTTTAACGCTATGCTTATTATTTATTCCATTTCAACCTATGCAGCAATCTTGGGATATTGGTTTTATTGTTCCCGTACTTTGGCTAGCAATTATTATTTCTGTCGTGGCACAATTACTACTCTACCGACTGTTAACTGCAGGTAATCTGGTTAATGTGACTAGCTTATTCTATTTAGTACCGGGAGTAACTGCGTTAATGGATTATATCTTCTTAGGCAATAAAATGTCTTGGCTTAGCTTAGCGGGGATGGGCGCCATTATTATTGGTCTTATTTTTGTATTTAAAAAGTCTAACTCGATGATTGTTGAAGAAAAAATAAAATAAACAAACAAAAATGCTGGAATAGTACTCCAGCATTTTTTCATTAAGCAACTGATTATTTGTCGCTTTCAACACTCAGCAATTCAACTTCAAAGACTAATGTTGAGTTAGCTGGAATGCCACTCGTTGCACGTTGACCGTAACCTAATTCAGGTGGAATAACTAACTTAATTTTTCCGCCTTCTTTAATGTATTTCATACCTTCAGTCCAACCTGGGATAACACTTTTCAGGCTAATAGTTAAAGGCTCTTTACGATCATAAGAACTATCAAATTGTTTACCGTCAATCAGCATACCTTTATAGTTCACAGTAACGCGATCGGCATCTGTTGGTGTTTTACCTTTACCTGGATTTTCAACTAAATACAGTAGGCCTGATTTAGTTTTAACAACACCTTTTTCAGCCGCAAATTCTGTACGGAATTTATCACCAGCAGCTTTATTCTCTGCAGCTTCTTTTTCCATTTTCGCCGTTGCAACCGTACGTACTTGATCTTCAAAAGCTGCCAGCGTTAATTCAATTTCTGCATCTGATAATTTAGATTTATTATTAAAGGCATCTTGAACACCGGCTAATAATTGTTTTGAGTCTAAATTAATACCGATATTTTTTTGTTCTGTTAATGCAGCTTCCATATAGCGACCCATTGACGCGCCTAAAGCATATGCATTCTGCTCATCCTGAGTTTTAAACGCGCTATTTAATGTTGGTACTTTAGCTGTCTCTTCTGCCAGTGCATGAGGTGCACTAAATGCAAATGCTAAACTTGTTGCCAACAACGTCGTTTTTAATAAAGATTTCATCCCGTTCTCCAGTTTATGTTAGTGAGTCACTACGCGTTGCAAACGATCATCTTAAATCTTAGCAAATACGTTTTGCATCACTTCTTTCTGTCGTTGCGGAGTAGATCTCATCCGCGGGTAACAATTTTATATGAATTAAAAATATTTGCCGACACCCACAACCGTTAATGTTAGGATTTTCGTCAGCACAGCGTGTTACCACATTAACAAAATAGTCTTTTAACTCAAACCAGATTTATGTCTTACTGTGTATATATCAGTAAATAATATTAAATTTTACTCAGTAATTCACTATATTAGTCATTATATGACATCACATAACAAGGAGAAAAAACCATGGACATTAAGGAAATAGAAGAGTTACTTATTCAATTAGAGAGTAAAATTGCTTTCCAAGATGCCACCATCGAAGAGTTAAATCAGGTGGTCACACAACAACAAATTGAAATTAGTCGTTTTAAAGAGGCCTTAAAAATCGTCACCGAACGATTGAAGTCATCCCAATCGTCAATGCTCGCTCGCCCTGAAGATGAGACCCCACCACCTCATTATTAACTTCAAGTGAGACTGTAGGCAAGAACAAAAAAGGAGCGTTATCACGCTCCTTTTTCAATGGTTTCACAAGATTAATGTTGGCAACCACAACCGCCATGACCGTGGCCGTGACCACCTTTTCCATGACCGCCACCACAACATCCACCTTCTTCACCGTGATCGTGATCATGACCATGACCACCACCACAGCATCCGCCTTCTTCACCGTGGCCATGTCCGCCACAACACTCATGACCTTCATCTTCACCATGAACATGACCATGAGCTAATTCTTCTTCCGTGGCTTCACGGATAGCAACGATTTCTACATGAAACTTCAGGTTTTGACCCGCTAACATGTGGTTACCATCAACGATAACTTCGTCACCCTCAATACCGGTAATTTCTACTGGTACTGGGCCTTGATCTGTATCAGCTAAGAAGCGCATACCCACTTCTAACTCATCAACACCAACAAAAACATCTTTCGGTACACGTTGAACTAAGTTTTCATCGTATTGGCCATATGCGTCATCAGAAGCGACTTCAACGTCGAACTTCTCACCAACTTCACGACCCGTTAATGCATTTTCTAAACCACTGATTAAAGAACCACGGCCATGTAGATAGTCTAGCGGTGCACTCACCGGGGACTCATCAACTAAAACACCGTCTTCTGTTCTTACTTGATAAGCCAGACTAACTACCAAGTCGTTTGCTACTTTCATGACATCTCCTACATACCCGTGGGCAAAATTTTCCCGATTGTAACGAAAAATAAATCGTCTGTATCGGGTTATATCAAAAAAACCTACAATTATTGTGGTGTAAAGATCCCGATGACCTGTTCATTTTCACGCACAAGTGCACTCACCTCACCGTCTGTTTGCCTTTGCTGATGACCACATTGAGCGCATTCCACAATATCCACTTTATCTTCTCGCCACATTTTGAGTGTATCTTGGGCTTGACAGTGGGGACATACTGCGCCAGCAATAAAACGCTTACGGGTTGCAGACATGGGGTCAGTTCTCCTGTTTATCAATGGGTCTTTTTTCTCTATTTACTTGAGGGATAGCATCAGTTAACGATTCGTCCCAAATATCAGGCTGGTGGTGCTCTTGTCTCATCTCTTCATTAAACAGCTCTTCTAATTCACGACGAGCCTCTTTAACACGTGAAACATTCGAGACTTCTTCAGGTGATTCGTCCACCAACTTTCTTAATAACTGCATATCTAGACGACGAAAATGCTGTTGTGCACGATAGGCCTGATGTGGGTGCATACCAAGTTCAATTAAAGTTTTACGTCCTAGCTCTAAAGCACTCGAGAAGGTTTCTCGACTAAACTCTGTCACCCCTGCTTTTAACAGCTCATGTGCTTCAACACGTCCTCTTGCTCTGGCAATAATTTGTAATTGAGGAAAATGGCGCTGACATAAATGGACAATTTCCATTGTCGCCTCAGGCTCATTACTGGTGATCACAATGGCTTTCGCGTGTTCAGCCCCCGCAGCACGTAATAAATTCAAGTCTGTCGCATCGCCATAATAAACTTTATAACCATATTTACGCATGGTACTTAAACTACCAACGTCATGCTCTAATACGGTCACATTGACTTTATTTGCCATAAGTAGGCGCCCGACTACCTGCCCCATACGACCAAAGCCCACCAGGATCACTTCTGGATGGTTATTTTCAACAAAAGGCTCTTCGTCTATCTTTGCATCATTATAACGGCGCGATAACACGGCGTCTGTCATTTGCATCACAAGTGGCGTAGTCATCATTGAAAGCGTTACGACAACCAAAAGCAATGCCATCTGTTCACTATTTAATACCCCCATCGCCATAGAGGTAGAAAAGACGACAAAAGCAAATTCACCGCCTTGGCTTAATACGGCTGAAAATTGTAAACGTGTCGAAAAACGTAATCTCGCTAACCAAGCGATACCATAAAGTACCAACCCTTTAATCAAGACTAAAATAACAACGCCCAGTAACACTTGTGGTAAATAACGCCACAATATACCTATATCGAGGGACATACCGACGGAGATAAAAAACAACCCTAGCAATAAGCCTTTAAAAGGTTCAATCGAGATTTCTAATTCATGACGATATTCAGAGTCAGCTAATAATACCCCTGCAATAAAAGTTCCCATCGCCATGGAAAAGCCAATCATTTCCATAAAGAGTGCTGATCCTAATACCACTAATAGCGCACCGGCGGTAAAAACTTCTCTCACACCCGATTTAACAATTAAGCGAAATAGTGGGCGCAATAAATAGCGGCCACAAATTAATAATGCAGCGAATGAGACTATTTTTAGGCCAATACGATACCAATCACTACTGGCTGTTTCGCCAGCAAGTAAAGGGATCACCGCAAGAATAGGAATAACGGCCATATCTTGAAAGAGTAAAACCGCAAAACCCAACTGCCCTCCTTCGTTATGATTCATTCCTTTTTCATTCATCAATTGTAAAGCCATCGCAGTTGATGACATGGCGATACCTAGGCCACCAATCAATGCCGCTTGCCACGAAAAAGAAGTTAAGAGTAAAAGTAGTCCTGTGATAACAGATGCAGTAAAGACAACCTGCATGGCGCCGACACCAAATATTGCTCGCCGTAACTCCCAAAGCTTAGCTGGATTTAACTCCAGCCCAATCAGGAACATTAAAAAAACAACCCCTAGTTCAGAAAAGTGTAAGATGTAATCAACATCTTTAAATAGTCCTAATCCCCAAGGGCCAATCGCAATACCAGCAATTAAATAGCCTAATACCGCACCAATTTTTAAGCGTTGTGCGATGGGTACCATAATCACGGCAGCACATAAGAAAAACAGCACGGCTTTTATCATCCAATTACCTTCCATCCGCGTGTTCCCCCTCTAACGGTGCTTGTAACCATTGGCGATAAGCATCACTAATATGCCCTAGTGTTGTTTTGGACTGTTGCCTTGCGGAGTAAATAATCATCGGCGATAACCAGCGCATACCACACATTTCCGCCATTAACTCGATAGGACGCAATAATTCAGAAAGTGTGTAGTGATTTTTACCATTATGTTGATAAGCATGTTCAGGCTCACCAGTAGTCACCACACAACGGAATGTTTTTCCTTTAAGTTGAGCTCGTCCAACTTTATTAGCAAAAGGACGCGTGAGCACTCTATCTTGCCACTCTTTTAATAGCGCAGGACAACTATAAGTTTGTAATGGAAACTGAAATACAATGACTTGATGTTGACACAATAGTGCTTGCTCACGGTGAATATCGATAAAAAAATCAGGGTAAGTGGCATATAAATCATGAATTGTTATATTTTCCAGATCCCTCACCGCACGCAACAACGCTTTATTGGCGATAGATTGACGCGGCTCGGGATGGACATACACCAGTAAAACATTTGATGCGTTTGACATCATTCCTCCTTACAAAACGTGTCAGAAACCTTTTTTTCCGTTACCATGCACGCATTGTGACCAACTGTTACGAACAACTTACTCTATATATTAATTTACATACTCTTAATAGACGACATTTATGATTGTTTTTTCTTCTTTGCAAATTCGCCGCGGTGTCAGGGTATTACTTGATAATGCCAGCGCAACGATTAATCCAGGACAAAAGATTGGTCTTGTGGGTAAAAATGGCTGTGGCAAAACCACACTGCTCTCTTTATTAAAAGGAGATCTACAAGCTGAAGCGGGTAATGTGACGTTTCCTAGCACTTGGTCAATGGCATGGGTAAATCAAGAGACACCCGCTTTAGACGTTCCTGCCATTGATTATGTTATTGATGGTGATAGAGAATACCGCGAATTGGAGCGTCGTCTACAACAGGCGAACGACAATAACGATGGTCATGCTATTGCCCTGATCCACGGCCAACTCGATGCTATTAATGCGTGGACTATCCAATCACGTGCAGCCACATTACTTAATGGTTTGGGATTCAGCCAACAACAACTCACTGAGCCCGTAAAATCATTTTCTGGTGGTTGGCGAATGCGCTTAAACTTAGCACAGGCACTAATTTGTCGTTCTGATCTATTACTACTTGATGAACCGACTAACCACTTAGATTTAGATGCGGTAATTTGGCTAGAAAAATGGCTAAAAAGTTATAATGGTACGTTGATTTTAATTTCCCACGACCGAGATTTTCTTGATCCGATTGTGGATAAAATCTTACATATTGAACAAGAGAAAATATTTGAATATTCAGGTAACTACTCTTCGTTTGAAATGCAACGTGCAACAAAATTGGCACAACAACAAGCACTCTTTGAAAATCAGCAAGCAAAAATTGCCCATTTACAAAGTTTTATTGACCGCTTTAAGGCGAAAGCGACTAAAGCCAAACAGGCACAAAGCCGTGTCAAAATGCTTGAACGTATGGAGCGAGTGGCCCCCGCGCACTCAGATAACCCGTTCCAGTTTAGTTTTCGCCAACCAGAAAGCTTACCAAACCCGCTTCTGTCTATGGAAAAAGTCAGTGCCGGTTACGGTGATAAGATTATCCTTAATAACATCAAACTTAACTTAATTCCCGGCTCACGAATTGGTCTCTTAGGCCGTAATGGTGCAGGTAAATCTACATTAATTAAGCTGTTAGCTGGAGAATTAGCTCCACTACAGGGAAAAGTTGCCCTTTCCAAAGGGATCAAATTAGGTTATTTCGCACAGCATCAGCTGGAATATTTACGTGCCGATGAATCTGCATTACAACATTTAACCCGTTTAGCGCCACAAGAGACTGAGCAAAAATTACGTGATTATCTAGGAGGGTTTGGTTTCCATGGTGATAAAGTCACCGATGCATGTGGCCAATTTTCTGGTGGTGAAAAAGCACGTTTAGTTTTATCGCTACTGGTTTGGCAACGCCCAAATTTACTACTAATGGATGAACCAACCAACCACCTTGATTTAGATATGCGACAAGCATTAACACAAGCGCTAATTAGCTTTGAAGGTGCTATTGTTGTGGTATCCCATGATAGGCATTTATTACGCTCAACCACAGACGATTTATATCTCGTCCATGACGGTCAAGTAGAGCCATTCGAAGGCGATCTTGATGATTACCAGCAGTGGTTAGTTGATCAAAATCGCCAAGAGACTCAAGCTAATAAAACGCAACCCGATCAAGAAACACCAAACGCCTCTAACTTAACGGCTCAAGATAAAAAAGAGCAAAAGCGTAAAGAGGCGGAGTTTAGACAACAAACTCAACCTTTGCGCAAAAAACTCACCACATTAGAAAGTAAAATGGATAAGCTTAGCCAAGAGCTGACCGCCATCGAAACTGAGCTTTCTGATAGTCAAATTTATGAAGCAAAGAACAAGGCGACACTTACCGATTGCTTAAACCGTCAAAGTATTGCCAAATCGGCTTTAGAAGAAGTTGAGATGGCGTGGATGGAATTACAAGAAAAACTAGAAGAGATGACCAACGCTTTTGAGTCTCAATAACTATTTTTCATTAATGTCTAAAAAGGAACTATTAAAATAATATAGTTCCTTTTCATTAAAATACATTTAAAAAATTTATATAACTCATTTAACTTAACGCCTTTATTTCCTGTCACATTAGCACGTTTTACACAAAATTATATCCTCACCTTGTACGCAATTATCCAATTTAAATAGTTATCTATCATTTATTTACCCATTATTTGTATTAAGTAAGGGAAATACTTATTTTCTAGCTAAAGTTTTTAATCTACCAGCCGAATTAATCATTCTGCTAAGTGGAACTCCCACTGGCGAAGAAAAAGGCCAAGCTAATAGGTAGGGTTATGTTAAAACGAATTAAAATCTCTCAAGGTTTAATGTGTGTCCTGACTCTGTTTTGTATTATTCAGGTAATATCTGGAGTACAAAGCATTCACGATGCCTACCAAACTCAAAACAAATTAAAACAAATCTCATACAGTTTCGACCAGTTACGCACTATGGATAACACCTACGCGGCGTTAAATACTTTACGTACTGATATTATTGCGCAGGCGTTTAGTTATATTGCTGATCCACAGGTGGAAGATGCCAATATTACTACATTCATACAAACGATGGATGCACGTAAGGCGGAGGTGGATACGTTGATGAATGAATATGTCGAACTATCTGCACAAACTGGATTTGATCAGCAACGCATGGCAGAGATCAAACAACTTTATCAAAAAAGTCGTTATGACTTAGATCTTCTTGTGCAATATTTAAATGAACGTAATACCAATGCAATTCGTTTGATCTTAAAAAGTCCAGCCAACGATAACTTCACTAATTCATTATATGAAGCAACAGATTTCATTACTGATGACGTTGTTAATCCGTCAGTGATTGAAGCAGAAGATAACTATCACGAGATGCTATGGATAGCCTCCCTATTCATGGGCATATTCCTGATATTTACGACATTAGTGCTCTTTTGGATCCGTAAACATATTATTGTACGCATTAACCAAATGATTGAATATCAAGAGGCGATTGCTAGTGGAGATTTAATTAGTCGCATTGACCATGATATTACAGGCCGCAATGAAATAGACCAACTTATGTTGGGTTTACAACAAATGCGAGCGCGCTTAAAAGAAATGGTTAGCGCTATCCGTAACAGTAGTACAACGATTTATAGTGGTGTTCAAGAAATTGCCGCAGGTAATAACGATTTATCAAGTCGTACCGAAGAACAAGCCAGTGCTTTAGAAGAAACGGCTTCCAGTATGGAACAGCTTACCGCAACAGTCAGAAATAATACCGAAAGCGCACGTGAAGTCACTCAGTTAGTCATGAGCACAGCAGATATTGCCGTTCAAGGTGGTGAGCATAGCAATAAGATGGTGATGACCATGACAGACATTGCCGATCGTTCGCAAAAAATTGGTGAGATCACCGCAGTGATTGATGATATCGCTTTTCAAACCAATATATTAGCACTCAATGCCGCAGTAGAAGCAGCCAGAGCCGGTGAGCAAGGACGCGGTTTTTCTGTGGTAGCCAGTGAGGTACGTAATTTGGCGCAACGTAGTGCGGAGGCGGCAAAAGAGATAAAAGAACTCATTGAATCAACTATTTTACGAGTAAAACAGGGTAATGATCTTGTTGAACAAGTCAGCTTATCTATGGGAGAGATCGTCACATCAGTTAACCATGTATCAGGCTCGATGAAAGAGATTTTAGCAGCATCAGAAGAGCAAACTCGTGGCATTGCTCAGATTAGCCTTGCAGTTAATGAAATGGATAAAGCGACACAACAAAATGCCGCGATGGTGGAACAATCTACAGCTGCTTCAGCAACACTAAGTGAACAAGCCTCAATGTTAGATATGATTGTAAATACCTTCAAGGTAGAACAAGTCGCGGTTACATCACCACGATCACCAACATTCTCGGCTAAGCCAGCTGAACCGGAAATAACAAAAACAGCAACGACATCCACAATAAAATCCCATCATCATGAAGCCGATGACAATTGGGAAAGTTTTTAAGCTAAATAACCTACAATAATATTAACCTGCGACAAAGTTTAAATAACACGTTACATCTGTATTAAAGACCTCTACCGTTAATACCTTCAATCAAATAAGATTGGAGGTATTTCTTAAAATCAATTATAAATTTTCCCATTTTATATAGGTTATAAAAGTCAGACAGCACTTTGATTGCTGATACTTTTCTTTCTCATCAATCATTAGAAACTTTTAATTACTAATAATTCGCCTTGCTAATAAATCATTTTTTTCCCCTAGCACCTTACACCAATCATTAGAAAATTTTAGTTATTAGCGGTTAATTAAAGCGAAAAAAAGCAAAATAAGTCGTTTTCAGTCACAAAATAGATAAAAAAAGTAAAGTTTTCAATTATTAAGCCGAATAAATTTAACTGATGTATGTTTGTCGTTCCTTGCTCTTTATCCTACAAATTAATGAAATAGGTAAGGCTATGCTTAAACGAATAAAAATATCTAGTGGCTTAATGTTTATTTTGATCTTGTTTTGTGCCATTCAGTTGTTTTCTGGTGCTACAGGCATTCGTGATGCTTATTTAACTAATAAGCGAATTTCACAGTTAGCCGATGGTTTTGAACAGATAAAAACCATGGATTATGGTTATGCCGCATTAAATAAATTACGTGAAGATATGCTTAATGTAATGTTTGATGCTCATCTCACCCCAGATCTTGCTGAAAGCAAAATTACAGATTTCCTCTCCTCTTACCCTCAACGAAAAAAAGAAGTCTCTAGCATTATTACCCAATATTTTACCTCCGCTGAAAATGCCGATTTTGATCGCGAAAAAGTGGCGAAAATGAAAAAACTATTTCAGCGTGTCATTTACGATCTTGACCAGCTCGTTTCATGTTTAGAAATACGAGATTATTACGGTTTCCAATCGCTTTATGCTCACAATACGAATGAGCGGTTCACACAATCACTTTATGAGGCAACGGATCATCTTAGTGATAATGTCGTCAACCACGCGATAGAAGCCGCACAGGGTAATTACCAACGCGCGTTGATCTTCGCGTTTATTTTTATGTCGGTATTTATCTTATTTACGGTGTTTGTCATGTTGTGGATACGCCACCATATCGTGTTACGTATTAAACAAGTCATTGATTATATGTCAGATATCTCACAAGGGAATTTACTTGAAAATAGCACCATAAAAGCCAAAGGTAATAATGAGATAGACCAACTTATTAATGGAATACAGTATATGCGGTCTGAATTATCACTGATAGTCAATGCTATTCGCGGAACAAGTCATCATATTTATAATGGTGTACAAGAGCTCAGTGCTGGTAATAATGATCTATCTAGTCGTACTCAAGAGCAAGCGAGTGCTTTAGAAGAAACCGCTTCTAGTATGGAGCAACTAACCGCCACAGTAAAAAATAATACTGAAAGTGCTCGTGAAGTATCACACCTTATCAATCAAACCTCTAATATTGCCAGTAAAGGGGGGGATGTTACCCATAGAATGGTAAAAACCATGAACGATATTGCACAAAGCTCTCAAAAGATTGGCGAGATCACAACGGTTATCAACAGCATTGCTTTTCAAACCAATATATTATCACTCAATGCTGCGGTAGAAGCGGCCAGAGCAGGAGAGCAAGGACGTGGTTTTTCTGTTGTTGCCACAGAAGTAAGAGAATTGGCGCAACGTAGTGCAGAGGCGGCAAAAGAGATCAAAGAGCTTATTGATGCGTCGATTAACCGCGTCAAACAAGGTAATCAACTGGTTGAACAAGTCAGTACTTCAATGGATGAGATCCTCACATCAGTTAAACATGTTGAAAGCTCAATGACTGAGATCCTATCTGCATCAGAAGAACAAACGCGAGGCATTTCTCAAGTCTCTTTAGCCGTCACTGAAATGGATAAAGCGACACAACAAAATGCCGCAATGGTGGAGCAATCTTCTGCTGTAGCAAGTTTACTAACCGAAAAGGCGGGTGATCTTGAGCAAATTGTTGAGCAATTTAAAACAGCGGAAAGTCTATTTTCGAAGAATAGCACATTAGCAAAACCCGTTGAGAAATCAGCAAATATTGGGTTATCGCTCATAAAAGAAAATCAACAAGACTCAAGAATAAAAGAGCCAAAAAACCATAAACAATCGACATTCAAAGAAGATGAAGATGATGATTGGACAAGTTTTTAACAAGTGCTAATCTATTTATATGTATATCAACACCTCATAAAAATGAGGTGTTTTATATTATCTGTAAGATCTTTACCTATTTCTTTATTCGACTTTTCTTATTATTTAGTGAAATACATGAATGGCTTTTACTAAATAATTCGTTTGTTCTTTCATTTCTCCGGAAATTGATGACGCTTTAGAGACATAATCTGCATTTTCATGTGTTATTGATTCTAACTGCTCTACAGCTCGACCAAGCTCTTTTAATCCTGCACTTTGTTCTGATGATGCAAGGCTGATTTCACCAATAAGACTCGTGACATTTTTTACATGAACCACAATATTTTCCATTGTTTCCACCGTCTCATTCACTTGCTTTGAGCCAATCTTAATATTGTTACTTGATGTATTAATCAATGCTTTGATCTCTTTTGCCGCCTCAGCACTACGTTGTGCTAAATTACGCACCTCGCTGGCTACCACAGAAAAACCGCGTCCTTGCTCTCCTGCTCTGGCCGCTTCCACCGAAGCGTTTAATGCCAATATGTTGGTTTGAAATGCAATACTGTCAATGACACCAATAATATTACTGATACGCTCAGAACTTTTCGCAATATCGTCCATCGTATGCACAATAGTATCCATTGCTGTTCCGCCTTGTATTGCTGCCTTGCAAGTCATATTAGATAAATTATTAGCCTGCCCTGCCGTTTCACTATTATTACTCACCGCTGTGGTTAATTGATTCATGGTTGACGCAGTAGTCTCAACATGACTTGCAGTTTGTTCAGTCCTCGTATAGAGATCACGATTCCCCGCAGCTAGTTGATCACAAGAAAAAGCAACTTGATGAATTTGATGACTGACATCGTTCACAAGCCAACGAAACATCCGCCCTAATTGATTTACAGAACGTTGAGTCATACCAATTTCATCAATACGATCAAGATAATCAACGTTGTGTTCATCACCTGTAGCCACCCGATTAGCATGTTTATTAAGGATCATAATCGGCTTCACTATTTGAAAATAAAAAATTCGCTCATTGGCTATCAATAGTGAAAGTAAGATAGCGGTATGAATGAATAAACCCCAACCATTTAAACCAGCAAACCAAACACTTAATAATATAAAAGGAAATGGTAATAAAAGAAGTAAGCGTACACGCTGCTTTAGTGAGAGTGTTTGTTTCCATGAGCGCCAACTTTTCCAGCCCTTATAAATGAAAGCCCCCTTAGAAAAAGTGTGAGAGGGATATTTACCTTGGTTAAAAGCGGCATACAGTGCTGCGGCTTGTTCTACTTCTTCTTTTTTTGCCGCCGTCCTCACTGACATAAAACTTTGAATTTTACCTTGACGAATAATAGGGGTGACATTAGCCCTTACCCAATAATGATCGCCATTTTTGCGCCTATTTTTAACTATTCCCGTCCAAACCTCCCCCTGTTTTAATGTTTTCCACATGTCTCTAAATACATCAGCAGGAATATCTGGATGTCTGACAATATTATGGGGTTGCCCCATTAACTCTTGTGCTGAAAAACCACTGACTTCAACAAAATCCTCATTAGCATAAATAATATTGCCATTAACATCGGTTGTTGACATCAGTGTTGCGTTTTCAGCTACCGGATATTCTCGCTGTGTCACCGGTTGATTGTTACGCATTAGTTACTCTCCTCGTCATTGAAATGAGATATCTCAATAAAAAAACACGTGCTAAATAACTAACGTTTCGGCTACAAAGAGAATAACTTTAGAAATAAGTGTAAATATTAACTTTTAAATATTAAAAATTTGAATCAGTTCAAATAAATTAATCATCCAGACTATTAATTAGTGCTTGAGAGCTTAATACTAAAGCCTTCGCATTTTCATCACGCTTCTTTAATAATGCCATAAAGATAAGATCGGTAATGGTGTTTTGTGCAGTGCGAGAAGAAATAGCAGCACTACGCCACTCACCTTCATCAGCAATAGTTTCTAATATATAATCGGCCATCAGACCTAGTGGTGAATGTTTTTCTCCTGTGATCGCTATAATTTTAGCACCTTGTTTTTTAGCCACAGATGCAGCGACCAGCATATCTTTTCTTTTGCCACTGTAAGAGATCACAATTTGTAAATCCCGAGGGCTTAACATCTGAGCAACAGAAATTTGTACATGGTGATCAGTTTCAATTAAAGTCGTAATACCTATTTTCTGTAATTTATAACTTAAATCTCTGGCAACTAAACCTGATCCACCAATACCTATAATTTGTACCCGAGAGGCGTCATCAATCTGTTGGATCACTTGTTCAAACTGGTGATAATTAATTTGACGTGTGGTATCCCGAATTGAATTATTTTTTTCTTGTGCTAATTTCTGCGCAATAACAACCAGGCTATCCTCTGAATCTATTTGGTTATGTAATATGCTGGAATTTTTTTCTGAATTAGCATTTTTTCGGCCTAAATCTTCACTGATAGCCAGCTTTAAAGAAGGAAATCCTTTAAATCCTATCTTTTGACTAAATTTCACTATTGCTGATTGGCTGACTCCCATAATTTCGGCTAATTGCTGTGATGATAAAGTCACGATTTTTTCAGGGTGTTCTAAAATATAATCCGCTATTTTACGTTGATTTGTCGCCATCCCTGGTTTTATCCACGCTATCTTCGTTAATGTAGGCATAATGACATAATCCACTTAAATTATACTATTTTTATAATGATTTAATTATTAACAAATTTAATTGTATTAAATAATTAATTATTGATGGTAAAGTGAATAAAAAACATCATCTACTCAATAGAAAATGTTAATAATATTAACAATACCTTTATAATAATTCTGTTTATGATTTTATCTAAAATTTTACGTATAAGCACATCTATTTTTAAACAAATTATAAATAATGCTTAAATTTTTTTTAGTTTTTTGAAATAATTTATTCCTTAATATCACTGCAGATAAAACTCCATTAAATATCAATATATAGCATAATAATAAAATTTTATCCCATTGATAAATAATCATAAAATTAATGTTAATAAAAATAAACAACCAATAAACACTCAACAACTATGGTCAATCAAACGGAATAAATAATTCCTTGTCACAGCTACGATTAAAATTAAAGATAAAATAATCAAGAAATACACAAAACAACACTTTAATCATACTTAATATTATTAATAGATAATCATCAACAACGGTAATAAATAATTATGTGTAATGTGTGATTAAATAACATATTTGGGTATAATAATAATCGTAGAAAATGACTCAACATAGCTAAATTAGCTAATTAAACGCAATACAACAAAACAAGAGACTAACTAAACTAAAAAAAATATTATTTACAACAATAAAAAGAAATTAAATCATTTATTTTAGTCTATATTTATTCAATCCAAATCAATGGAATACACATGGCGGTTAATATCCCCATTATAATATTAAATAAGAACCATGCTCGTCTGCTTTGTAAAAAACGACTGATAAATGTTCCACCTAAAATCCATACCATACCGGCGATAAAATTAACCAACAACATCACAACACTAATCACACCAATCGATCCCAAATAACCATCACCGGCTAAACTAAAACTTCCTACGGCGCCTAGCCCCATCATCCAAGCTTTTGGATTTAAAAATTGCAATAATCCACCTTGAAACGCCGTCACTGTTTGGGACACTTTACTTGAAATATCTAATCGTTGATAAGAAGCGGTTGCTGTTTTCCAAGCTAACCAACAAAGATAAATGCTACCAATAATCTTTAAACCGATATGCAATGCAGGATAAATAATCAATAATGTCGCAATACCAAACGCAGAGCTAAGTAATACACATTGCATTCCGACGATAATGCCTGCCATCAACGTTAAAGAGCGTTTTAAACCAACATGAGCCCCCGAAGAGGTTAATAGTAAATTATTAGGTCCGGGCGTAATGGCTGCAATAAAAAGGAAAACGCTCAACGAAACAACTAGGCTATTTGTCATAGTGAAATGCTCAAAGATGTGACAGATGTTTTATTTTCACCGAAAATAGCAGTATGTTATTTAGCAAACAAGCATTAATTCATTTTAATAAACGGAACTATGTCTCAATATTTTGATCCAATACCTTGGGCTAAGAATCCCCATTTACAGACACTTTTGCCTCGAATAGTGCGAAGAACGCCGCTATTAACGCCTTATTGGCAACGGCTTAATTTGCCTGATAATGATTTTGTCGACTTAGCATGGAGTGAAGAACCCAAAACAGCGCAACATAAGCCCCGTTTAGTTATCTTTCATGGTTTGGAAGGTAACTTTAATAGCCCTTATGTTCACGGCATGCTAGCCGCGGCGAAAGCGCGAGGATGGCTAGGTGTTGTCATGCATTTTCGAGGCTGCAGTGGCGAACCCAATCGGCAAAAACGCATTTATCATTCTGGTGAAACAGAAGATGCCCGCTATTTTCTGAATTGGTTAAAAGAGCAATTTGGCGAACAACCAACCGCAGCGGTAGGTTACTCTTTAGGAGGCAATATGCTGGCCTATTATCTTGCCGAAAGTGGTGAAAATGCGGTATTAGATGCCGCTGTTATAGTGTCCGCACCTTTGATGTTAGAACCTTGCTCAACCAAAATAGAGCGAGGATTTTCGCGCTTCTATCAATGGTATTTACTGAAAGGGTTAAAACGCAATGCGACTCGCAAATTGATCCGCTATCCCCAATCGTTACCTATTAGTCTATTAACCATTAAATCCATTAAAAAGTTACGTCAATTTGATGATCTGATCACGGCAAAAATTCACGGTTTCAAAGACGCCCTTGATTATTATCGTCAATGTAGCGCTCTCCCTTTACTCAATCAGATCAAAAAAAATACACTTATCATTCACGCCAAAGATGATCCCTTTATGTCTACAGAAGTGATACCTGATATCACAACATTACCCAAAAATATTGAATACCAATTAACAGAATTTGGTGGGCATGTAGGTTTTGTTAGTGGAAAACTCTCTAAGCCTGTAATGTGGCTTGAAAAACGTATCCCCGACTGGCTATCAACCTATTTGGAGAAAGTAAAATGATCATCCCTTGGCAAGAACTATCAACCGAAACGCTAGATAACTTGATTGAAAGTTTCGTTTTACGAGAAGGGACTGATTATGGTATGCAAGAGAAAACGCTTGAACAAAAAGTTGCCGACGTAAAAAAACAACTCGTCTCGGGTGAGGCCGTGTTAGTGTGGTCTGAGCTTCATGAAAGCGTCAACATTATGCCAGCTGCACAGTTTCGCCCTGATTGATCTTACCTAAGTTGGCACTATCACATCACATTTAACAATAAGGTATAACCCTTATTTTGAAAAGGAACATGATATGTCAATCAAACACCCTATTATTGCTGTTACTGGTTCAAGTGGTGCAGGTACTACTACAACCAGCCAAGCTTTTCGTAAAATATTTCAGCAACTCAACGCCCATGCAGCCTCTATTGAAGGGGATAGTTTTCACCGTTATACACGCCCTGAAATGGATATGGCCATTAGAAAAGCGAAAGAGCAAGGACGGCATATCAGCTATTTTGGCCCTGAAGCCAATGACTTTAATTTATTAAGTTCAACCCTAAGTCACTATAGCCAAACAGGGCAAGGGCAATTTCGCAAATATCTTCATTCTTATGATGAAGCAACCCCTTATAACCAATTACCCGGGACATTTACACCTTGGGAAGCATTGCCAGAAAAAACAGATATTTTATTTTATGAGGGATTGCATGGTGGAGTCGTTACCGATCAACATAATGTCGCTCAACACGTTGACCTATTAGTCGGTGTTGTGCCTATTGTTAACCTTGAATGGATACAAAAATTAATTAGAGACACCACAGAGCGCGGGCACTCTCAAGAAGCGGTGAGAGATTCTGTGGTACGTTCGATGGATGATTATATCAGTTACATCATTCCACAGTTTTCTCGTACTCATATCAATTTCCAACGCGTTCCTACGGTGGATACCTCTAATCCTTTCTCAGCTAAAGCTATTCCAACACTGGATGAAAGTTTTATTGTTATTCGCTTTCGTGGCTTAACCGATATCGATTTCCCCTATCTATTGGCAATGTTGCATGGTTCATTTATGTCGACTATCAATACTATTGTTGTTCCAGGAGGGAAATTAGGCTTAGCGATGGAATTAATCATGGCACCACTGGTGAAGAAATTATTGAATGGTGAAAAAATTAGCTAAAATAGATATGTTATTTTTGACGAAAATAATATCCCCGTATTTTAGGGATATTATTTTATATATTAAAATTTATTTTAAAATATCAAATTTATTCAGGATCTTTAATTTCAAAAGAGTGCGTAATATTGGCCGCTTTTCCTAACATTAAAGAAACAGAGCAATATTTTTCTGCTGATAATTGTACAGCTCGCTCAACAATTTTATCTGTCAACGCTTTACCGGAAACAATGAAATGTAAATTAATATCAGTAAATAAACGAGGTGCCTCTTCACGACGTTTTGATGTTAATTTCACTTCACAATCAGTGACTTGGTGGCGACCTTTACGTAAGATACTCACCACATCAATAGCACTACAACCACCCGCAGCAATTAATACCATTTCCATCGGACTAGGCGCTTTATCACCTGAATTACCATCCATCATAACTTGATGGCCGGAAGATGATTCGCCAACAAAAGATAAATCTTCAACCCATTTAACACGTGCTTCCATTTTATTTTTCCCCTAAATACAACTGAGACTAAAAGAGTACATTCTCATAATTCAACTAGCAATTAGCAAATAGGTTTATTATGCTGACTGCGTAAAACGAGACTTAATGCGTTAACTGTGTTAAAAACAATATCTGCTTGATGATAGTGGTTAAGATCAATGCATTATTTTCTCATTTATTATAATCTATTCCTTATTAACTTTCCGAATTCTCAGGAAGTTAATCGGTAAAGATAGGATTTTAAGCACGCTGTATCAAAAGGGTGTCAATCCGTTTTGAAAGGCTGCATTAACGTACAGAGGATAACGCGAATGGTTCTCGGCAAGCCGCAAACAGACCCGACTCTTGAATGGTTTTTGTCACACTGCCATATTCACAAATATCCATCCAAGAGCACGCTGATCCACCAAGGTGAAAAAGCGGAAACACTTTATTATATTGTTAAAGGTTCCGTGGCTGTTCTTATTAAAGATGAAGAAGGAAAAGAGATGATCCTTTCCTACCTAAACCAAGGTGACTTCATCGGTGAACTTGGATTATTTGAAGAAGATCAAGAACGTAGTGCATGGGTTAGAGCAAAAACAGCCTGTGAAGTAGCAGAAATTTCCTATAAAAAATTCCGCCAATTAATTCAGGTCAATCCTGACATTCTGATGCGCCTTTCCGCTCAAATGGCGAATAGATTACAAACCACATCAGAAAAAGTAGGTAACCTTGCTTTCCTTGATGTAACAGGTCGTATTGCACAAACTTTATTAAATTTAGCTAAACAACCTGATGCAATGACGCATCCTGATGGCATGCAAATTAAAATTACACGTCAGGAAATCGGTCAAATTGTAGGTTGTTCACGTGAAACTGTAGGCCGTATTTTAAAAATGCTGGAAGATCAAAACCTCATTTCAGCACACGGTAAAACTATCGTTGTTTACGGTACTCGTTAAGTTGCATTGAAAACAGCCCATTTAACTGATGGACAGTGATTATTTTGTATGAAACCCCATCGCAATGATGGGGTTTTACATTTGAATTCACTCTGCTTTTACAAACTCATCAAGCGCTTTTCGTAACGCATTCATGCCCTCTTGTAACTCTTCGAGGGTAATAATCAACGCTGGTGTAAAGCGTATTACATCAGCCCCGGCATTTAACATCATTAAGCCATGCTTAGAGGCCAGTGCAAGTAACTCTTTTGCTTTACCTGCATACAGTGGTGCTAACTGCGCGCCAATTAATAAGCCTTGTCCACGAATTTGGGAAAATACAGCATAAGTTTGGTTTATTGCCTGCAATTCATCCACTATCCAACGATGACGCTCACTGACACCTTCTAATACCGCCTGAGTGTTGATTAAATCAAAAGCAGCATTGCCTACTGCACAGGCTAATGGGTTCCCCCCATAAGTCGTACCATGTGTTCCTACCCCCATTACCGAAGCGATATCCTCGGTGGTTAACATCGCACTGAGAGGAAAACCACTACCTAATGCTTTGGCACTGGTAATAATATCGGGCTGTATATCATAGTGCATATAAGCAAATAGTTTACCGGTTCGCCCCATACCCGTTTGTACTTCATCAAGAATTAATAGCGCTTGATGCTTATCACATAGTGTACGTAAGCCATGCATAAACTCCGCTGTCGCCGGTGTCACTCCGCCCTCACCTTGGATAGGCTCCAGTATTACGGCACAAGTATGAGAGTCAATCACGGCTTTTACAGCATCAAGAGAGTTAAAAGGGACATGTATAATATCCGCAGGTTTAGGACCAAAACCATCCGCATATTTAGGTTGTCCCCCAACAGAGACTGTAAAAAATGTTCTACCATGAAAGGCGTGGTG
The DNA here is from genome assembly GCF_963886535.1 of Proteus sp. G2675. Taxonomy (NCBI): domain Bacteria; kingdom Pseudomonadati; phylum Pseudomonadota; class Gammaproteobacteria; order Enterobacterales; family Morganellaceae; genus Proteus; species Proteus sp. G2675. The sequence continues at coordinate 233,103 of NZ_CAWPCB010000009.1, read as the reverse complement.
GAAGGCAATTATCTTCGTTTTATAAGGATTATGACGGGTAATAGCGTAATGTCGTGCTAATTTAAGTGCGGCTTCATTAGCTTCTGCCCCAGAATTGGCAAAAAAGACACGCTCAGCAAAAGTATGTTGGATTAATTTCTGAGCTAAACATAATGCCGGCTCATTAGTAAACACATTACTTACATGCCAAAGCTTCTCACTTTGCTCTTGCAGTGCTTTATTCAATAGTGGATGCGCATGCCCAAGCGCTAGAACAGCAATACCACCAGCAAAATCAATATAGGATTTTCCCTGTTGATCCCAAACACGGCTACCTTGCCCTTTAACAGGAATAAAATCTGCTGGTGAATAAATTGGCAACATTACCTGATCGTAAGTTGCCCGATTAATACGTTGATTTATCATTACCCCACCTGACCGACATTTAGCTATACAATGAAAATATAATCACTAAATATGAATAAAAAATCAAATAAGGTTTGATATAAAAGTGGATAATGACGTTAAATTTTCATTATCCAATTAATATTTAAGAAAATTATTTAATAACTCATGCCCTTGTTCACTCAGAATACTTTCAGGATGAAATTGCACACCTTCAATGGGTAAAGTACGATGACGTATCCCCATAATTTCATCAACATTCCCGTCATGTTGGCTCCATGCTGTAACCTCAAAAGGGACAGGCAAGGTTGTCGCATCAATCACTAAAGAGTGATAACGGGTAACGCTTAAAGGTCGATTAAGCCCTTTAAACACCCCTTGCTGATTATGGTGTATTAATGAATTTTTGCCATGCATCACTTCACGGGCTCTGATAACGGATGCACCAAAAGCTTGCCCAATCGCCTGATGACCAAGGCAAACACCTAAAATAGGTATTTCCCCGGCAAATCGCTGTATCGCCTCAAGAGAGATCCCTGCTTCATCTGGCGTGCAAGGTCCCGGAGAGATAACAAGATGTGATGGCATCATCTTTTCTATCTCTTTAAGCCCAATCTCATCATTACGTTTAACAACAACCTCCGCCCCCAGTTCACAAAAATACTGGTAAAGGTTGTAGGTAAACGAGTCGTAATTATCAATAAGTAACAGCATATTAGCTTATCCGACTGATTTTATTATCATTATCTGTTTTAATGCTATTTTGAAACCGTTATATCCCTGACAAAATAGCTCGTTATTCAACCGACCTGGATACAACGAAGCCGATTATCATAGCACAGGTGTAAAATATAAATAGTAAGTAAGAAAAGCTGTTGATTTATTGCGCAATAACAATAATGACGGTGATTATTCATCAATTAAGAGATAAATAAAGCAAACAAGCGCGGTACTAGAAGATCATATGTCAAAAACAAAGATCAGAAATAATTTTTTTGATCGACAATATCCAGAATGTGAGAACGCATTCTGGATATCTGTTCATTGACTGACTTAGGCTAGAGAAGTGTCTAACCTAATCACCCATTATTCTTTAACCACCTCAGCGGATAAAATCGTCACGGTTTTAACGGGTACATTTTGGTAAGGACCAATATTGCGGGTTTGCACTTGTGAAATTTTATCGACAACATCCATGCCTTTCACTACTTTACCAAACACCGCATAACCAAAATCACGTTGACCATGATCTAAAAAGGCATTATCAGCAACATTAATAAAGAATTGGCTTGTGGCACTGTCTTTATCTGATGTACGAGCCATTGCAATGGTGCCTTTTAAGTTACGTAAGCCATTATCAGCCTCATTCTTAATCGGCTCTCGTGTCTGCTTTTGTTGCAAATCTGCCGTAAATCCCCCACCTTGGATCATAAATCCGGGGATCACTCGATGAAAAGTGGTCCCGTTATAGTAACCATCTTCGACATACTGAATAAAATTTTTCGTTGTGATAGGGGCTTTTTTATTATCCAGTGACAGTTCAATATTGCCTTCAGATGTGACTAATTTAACAAAGGTCTCTCCCGTTGCAGCCATTGCAAGGCTTGTTGTTGTCAAGGTGCAAGCGGTAACGAGAGTGACAAAAAAACGTTTTAACATGCAGGGATCCTTTACTTTAATAGTCTACAACTTACTTAATATGCAGCGATTTTAATTCGCTGGGGCAAATAGTGCCAATCATTTACCTTTATTTACGCACAATAAACGCATTTACATCATAACAGGGTAAATTTTCATGTTTAATTACTGTTATAAGTCGCTAAATTACGCCAAAATAGAGGGAATAGTTAATTAATCGATTTTCGATTCTCTATGCAAAACTCATCTTAGTATGCATGAGGAAGCGCATTATTTCAGAGAGGCTTATACCATAATGACCCAATTTAATTACCAAAAAGCACATTTCATTATCAGTGCACCTGATATCCGCCATTTACCACCAGATACAGGAATTGAAATTGCCTTTGCGGGTCGTTCTAATGCGGGTAAATCCAGTGCGTTAAATGCACTAACGCAACAAAATGGATTGGCAAGAACCAGTAAAACACCCGGTCGTACTCAACTTATCAATCTGTTTCAAATTGAGGAAGGACGACGTTTAGTCGATTTACCTGGCTACGGATATGCTCAAGTCCCCGAAGAGATGAAACGCAAATGGCAACGCTCTTTAGGTGAATACCTGCAAAAAAGAGAGTGCTTAAAAGGAGTTGTTATTTTAATGGATATCCGTCATCCATTAAAAGATCTCGATATGCAGATGATTGATTGGGCGGTGGATTCAGAGCTTCCGACTCTCGTCTTGCTCACTAAAGCGGATAAATTAGCATCAGGGGCACGTAAAAAGCAGTTAATGGCGGTACAAAATGCACTGTCAGAAAAATCAGGTGATATACGTGTTGAATGTTTTTCTTCTTTGAAAAAAATAGGCATTGATAAATTACGTAATACGTTAAATGAGTGGTTTACTGATACTAACGAACCAGAGACAGAAGCTTAACTCACTATCCGCTTTATTAGGGGAAAATATGGCTTCCCCTTCCATTCTTAGCATTAATCACTCGTGCAAATTTTAGATAAAAAAATGCCCCAGTCGAAATAAAGTCGACTGGGGCAGCTAATATTCAGCTAAATCCGATTACGTGAAGTAAAAGGTCTGAAAGATAGAACATCTTACCTCTGTACCCTACAAGAGATAATGTACTCTATTTTTTTGGCTAATAAAAGCCCTTTTGTAATTTTTTTTCACATGCAAACACGATTCAGCTTGATGTTTATGTATTCAAACGCTCAATAAATGTAGTTTAATTACATATTTATGAGATCTAAATCACCTGTAAAAAGTGCTTAAAAATAAAACAAATCACACAAAATGTGCGGTTTATACAGACTAATTTTGTGATAGGCTTATCGCGAGACCGTAATAAATTTGTAAATTAGCGATAAAATGAGGTATTCATGGCTGTATTAACGCTACTGCATTTTCCTGATGAGCGACTACGCAAAGTTGCTACACCTGTGGAAAAAGTAGATGACGAAATACGCACATTAATCGATGACATGATTGAAACCATGTACGCAGAAAGAGGAATTGGCTTAGCGGCTCCTCAGGTTAATGTCTCTAAACGTATTGTCGTTATTGATGTTTCTGAAAATAGAGATCAACCCATTGTTCTTATTAACCCAGAAATTATCAGTACTGAAGATGAAATAATGGATATGATGGATGGTTGTCTTTCTATCCCAGACTCTTTTGCTCCCACACAACGCTTTCGCTACTTAAAAGTCAAAGCACTAGATAGAAATGGTGATGAAATCGAGCTAGAAGCAGCCGATCTCTTTGCTGGCTGTATTCAACATGAGCTAGATCACCTCAATGGTAAACTATTTATAGACCATTTATCGCCGTTAAAACGTCAACGTATCGAGAAAAAACAGAAAAAATTAAGCAAACTCAATAGCACCCAAGTTGCTTAATGGAATGTATTTAACTTTTGATATTGTTAATACTAATGACTTTTATAGTGTAAGCTCAGTCAAACAACTGGGCTTTTTATTTTTTATCCCCCCACAATTCCTATTGTTCCCCTTCCCTAGCTTTAAATATAGCAAAGCGGGAAAACCTTATAGCTATCCCGCTTAAATTCATCAGTTAAAAAACCATACTGATATCTATTATAAACAAAGTGTTATCTCGTCATTAATGGGCTTCATCCCAGTTATTACCGACTCCGACTTCGACCTTCAGTGGAATAGCAAGCTCCATGCTACTTTCCATGAGCTTATGGATCATCGCATTTGCTTTTTCTAAATATGACTCTCGTACCTCAAACACTAATTCATCGTGTACCTGCATAATCATATGTACATCATCAGGGCATTCATGACAGATCCAATTATCCACCGCAATCATTGCTTTTTTAATGATATCGGCTGCTGTTCCCTGCATAGGTGCGTTAATCGCTTCACGCTCTGATGCTTTACGTCGGATCGCATTTTTAGAATTAATCTCTGGCAGATATAAACGGCGTCCATCTAGCGTTTCCACATAGCCTTGCTGTGACGCTTGTTTACGGGTACGCTCCATATAATCTAATACCCCTGGATAACGTTCAAAATAGAGATCCATATATCGCTGTGCTTCTTTTCGTTCAACACCAATCTGCTGTGATAAACCAAATGCGCTCATACCATAAATAAGACCAAAGTTGATCGCTTTCGCACTACGACGTTGTTCAGAGGTGACTTCGTCTAAAGGTATACCAAACACTTCAGATGCAGTAGCTCGGTGAATATCTTTCCCTTGAGCAAAAGCATCAAGCAAACCTTTATCTTGCGATAAATGCGCCATAATACGTAATTCGATTTGAGAATAGTCGGCAGCAACTATTTTAAAACCATCACGGGCAATAAACGCTTGGCGAATACGACGCCCCTCTTCATTTCTTACTGGAATATTTTGCAGATTAGGATCACGAGAAGATAAACGTCCTGTCGCAGTCACCGCCTGATGATATGAAGTATGCACCCGCTTAGTTTTACTATTGACCATCAACGGCAATTTATCCGTATAAGTCGATTTTAATTTTGCCAATCCACGATGTTCTAAAATTAAACGAGGTAACTCATGACGATGCGCTAACGCTTCTAACACTTCTTCATTTGTTGAAGGGGCACCTTTTGGCGTTTTCTTGATAATAGGAAGATTGAGTTTTTCAAATAAAATCTCTTGTAATTGCTTAGGTGAAGAGAGATTAAATTCTTGCCCTGCTAACGCGAATGTCTCTTTTTCAATCTCAGCTAAACGTTGAGTGATTTCTTGGGATTGCATGGCAAGCACTTGTGCGTCAATCAATACGCCCTTACGCTCCATGCGTGAAAGCACAGGGACTAATGGCATCTCAATATCGTGATAAACGTGTTTTAGCGGTGCAATCGCCTCTATTTGAGGATAAAGCGCTTGATGCAGTAACAAGGTAATATCAGCATCTTCCGCTGCATATAAGGTCGCTTGTTCAACCTCAATCTGATTAAAGGTAAGTTGCCCCTTACCTTTACCAGCAATCTCTTCAAATGTCGTCGTTTTATGATTTAAATGCTTTTCCGCTAAGGTATCCATATCATGGCGGCTACTCACACTATTTAAGACATAAGACTCCAACATGGTATCAAAATAAATACCGTTTAATTCGATGCCTTCATTTTCCATAATGCCGCGGTCGAATTTCAGGTTTTGCCCAATTTTTAAGATGGTTTTATCTTCTAAAATCGGTTTTAAAGCAGTTAGTACCTCATCAACAGGTAATTGCTCTGGTGCATCTAGATAATCATGACGCAATGGAATATAAGCGGCCTTGCCAGGCTCTACCGCAAATGACAGACCGATTAAACGTGCATCAATATTATTCAAGCTATCTGTTTCAGTATCAAAAGCAAAGGCGGGCGCTTTTTTCAGTACCTCAACCCAGCGCATTAAGCTTTCATGAGTCAATATAGACTCATAGTTCTCTTGAGAGATAACCGGAAAATTGTCTGCAGCTGGCTGCTCTTTGGGTGTTGCGACTTCTGCACTATAGGGGACTGGCGCTTTACGGCTACTGCGTTGAGCTAACCAACCACCATTTTGTAAGTCACTTATCCAGCGTTTAAATTCATAACGCGTAAACATTTCAAGTAACTTATCTAAATTAGGTTCATTAACCACTAAGTCATCAAAGGTTTTATCAAGCGCTACATCTGTTTTAATTGTCGCTAATTGATAAGAAAGTTTGGCAACTTTCTCATGTTCAACCATTTTAGCGCCAAGTGTTTTCGCACCTCGGAAACTCAATGTGGCTATTTTATCAAGCTGTTGATAAATATCCTCTAAGCTACCAAGTCCTTGCAATAGCCCTAATGCTGTTTTTTCACCCACCCCCGGAACACCGGGAATATTATCTGATGAGTCACCCATCAGGGCGAGAAAGTCGATAATCAACTCCGGTGGCACCCCATATTTTTCTTTAACTTCATCGGGGCCTAAAATAACATTCGTCATCGTGTTGATAAGTGTGATATTGGGCGTAACTAGCTGTGCCATATCTTTATCACCGGTACTGATTAACACATTACGACCATCACTGGCTGCTTTTAATGCCAATGTGCCAATCACATCATCAGCTTCGACGCCAGTAATAGAAAGTAACGGTAAGCCCATAGCTTGAACCATTTCATGCAAAGGCTCAATCTGCTCACGCAGATCATCTGGCATTGGTGGGCGATTAGATTTATATTCCTCATACAACTCATCACGGAATGTTTTGCCTTTAGCATCAAACACAACCGCCACATGACTAGGCTTATACTGAATTATTAGGCTGCGTAGCATGTTTAACACACCATACATCGCCCCTGTGGGTTCACCTTTGCTATTAGTTAGCGGAGGAAAAGCATGATAGGCACGATAAAGGTATGAAGAGCCATCTACAAGGATAAAGGGGTTTTCTGCTATCTGGACCATAATCTGTTCATCATTGTTCTGAGGTTCATTGATATGACTAGAATGCCACATTGCAACGCAATAGACGAATATTACCTGAGATTATTGACAAACTTCTTATCACGATAGACAGATATAATTATCGGTTAGTCACCGACAATCATTGATTCGAATAAATCAAGCAGATCAATTTTATCTTAATAAAAAGACGATAAATATTATTCGTTTTTATACAAAATAATGACTAAAAATAATATAGAAACACCTCAATAATATATGGTTATTTATATTCTCTATATTATTTTTAATAAAATACGGTATAGTTAATTAATTAAATAATTGCAGTAAGGCAAGCAATAGTACCAAATAGAATACCGGGAGCATTAGCAATCGCAACGGGATATTCTTTACTTTTCACGCCATAATAAGTCCATAATAAACAGTTTATGGCTGCAACAAAAGGCTGAAATGGGCTAGTTTTAATGCCATTAAGATTGTCCATTATTTGTGGAATATAAGAGACATACATACCACAGGCAGTGACTGTTGCAATCCAACTGACTAATGTGACAATATTAATTTCATTTAGCGTGGCGAGTTTCTGTTTAATTTTCCTCATTAATTTATTTATTGGGTTATTCGCTAATCTAATTCCACGATAAGGAACAAGGCTTGTTGAGGTAGATTCATCGAGTAAAGTAAGATTTTCAGGATCTGTTTCGTTTTGCATCACGCCTCCTACTGTTATTTATCCAATATATAAGAATGAATTTTTTATATTGGATAATAAATATAACTATTACCAGTTCTAGCATAAGTAAAAGAATATTGTCAAATAAGCAAAATGGGAGAATAAAGCAGTTAAATTAAATGATAAATAATCATTATTAACATAAAATCTACATTCTTCATTATTCTAAGAGGTTAACTATATTAACATTTCCAAACACTAAGCAATTACACTTAGCAGCGAAAAATAATAAACTAAAATATAACAAGTTATTGCTTCTTTACCTAAAAAAATTAGCGCAACACAACCATAAACAAGGAACCAAAAGAGTCAGTTCGTTAATATTGATTTACAGTAATATTACAGACTATTTCCCTGACATTACATTGTTTGTGTTATTCATGAATATCCTGTGGATAACTCTGTGAGTATTTTTGTAACCCTATCTATATTAAGTGATTAAGTCTATTTTCACTTTATTAACATAATTAAAAAATCAATGACTTACGATGCATTACTAATTATATTGAATTAATTAGATATACATCAATTAATGTGGATAGTTATATTATGAAGGAAATATGAAGAATAAAAAAATGGCACTCACAAACAGTGGGTGCCATTTTTATCTAACATTGGTAGCTATTTCTACTTATCTATCAATTAGCAATAATTGATCAATTATTTTTTCATCAGTAATTGATTGACGACATCAGAATAAGCTTTTGCATACTCTTCTGGTGATTTAGCACTAATGCCATCATTTTTCATTTTATATTTACCATCAATAACCATTGCCGGTACACCATTAATTTGGAAATCAGTTACCGCATTTTGTTGTTGGCTTACCAATGAGTTAACCACAAAACTATTAATTGCTGCATCATAATCTTCCGCTTTTACCCCTGCATTAATAAAGGTAGTGCGAATATCATCAACAGAGCGAATAGATTGTGTTTCTTGTATTCCTTTAAATAAGGCTGGAGAGACTTGGTCTTCAACACCTAATGCAATAGCAACCGCCCATGCACGGGTCATCTCTTTACCTAACGGCCCTAAGAAGTCAACGTGGTAACGAGCCATTTTGGTGTTTTCTGGTACATTTTTTTCAACTGTGCTATTGACCTTATACACTTCAGAAAACTGATAGCAATGAGGGCAATAAAAAGAGAAAAATTCAACCACTTGTGGAGCACCTGCAACAGGCTTAGAAAGGTTTGTATACTGCTTACCTTCAGAAATATCGGCAGCTGAAACACCAAATGCTAACACCATACTTGCTAACGCCAGCCAAATTTTTTTCATTTCGTATTATCTCCTAAAAATTAATACATTGGGCTAAGTTGTAAAGGTGGCTCATTTAATTGCTCCACTTGCCCTTTAAATAAAGCGAGTTGTTTAAACCAAAAGTCTTGCTCTTGAAACCAAACAAAGGTTCTTGGAAAAGCAGGATCCTTCCAGCGCTTTAATACCCATGCGATATAATGCACCATTCTCATCGCACGTAGAGGTTCAATTAATGATAGTTCTCTCACATCAAAATCTTGATATTCATTATAAGACTCAAGCAATGTATCTAGCTGTATAAGCTGATCTTGCTTTGAGCCACTTAATAACATCCAAAAATCTTGAATTGCACTTCCCATACGAGAATCATCAAAATCAACCATAACGACTTCATCACGCCACAATATATTGCCGGGATGACAATCCCCATGTAGTCGTAATTTTTTCCATGTTGAGTCTGATAATTTAGGACTCACTTCATGAATAATTTTATCAATAGCATCAATAAATTGAGATTTTAATTGCGTTGGAACTAAATCACTTTGTTCAAATTCTAATTTTGGCGCGACCAAATAGTCCGCAACAGACAGTGTCGGCCGATATTGATAGCTCTTTTTTCTACCTATTTGGTGAATACGTCCTAATGTCCGCCCCACCTCTTCAAGCTGAAATAGATTATCAGTTTCATATGCTCTTCCCCCAATACTTGGGAATAATGCAAAATAAAACCCTTCATTAGAAAGATGAACTGTTTCGCCTTTTACCTCGATAGGCGCTGCGACAGAAACCTGTGCCTCTTTTAGCGCTAAAACAAATTCATGTTCTTCTTTTATTTGTGAATAGCTCCAACGTTGAGGACGATAAAATTTCACCACATAACGTTGTTTGTGCTCATCCATAAACTGAAAAACACGATTTTCGTAGCTGTTTAATTCCGTCAGCCCTGAATCAGGATAAAACCCAATATTAATTAGCGCATCCCAAATACTATCGGGAGACAATCCTTGAAAATTAAATGAGGCAGATATGGCCATGTCCTATCCTGAAATTAATCTTTAATCACACCGCGAGCACGTAAAATAGCTGTTTTGAAATCTTCTTCATAATCTTTCTTCAGCCCAGGAATAACATCTGTGGGTGCGGTATTGCGCATTTTTAGATGATAGATCAAAATATCATCAGTTAGATCAGCAAGTTGACCTTTAAAACCTGCTTCATCCGCCAGTTTCTGTAATAATTGAACTAAGTTTAAATCAGAATGCTCTTCCCATACTGGGTGCAATAATTCCATCACTTCATTAAGACGGTGACATTTCATACAAAAAATCCTTATTATTAAAATAACAACAAAGTACCAAGTATTCTCTAAGAGAAAAAGACAACCTCTGTCAATCTGCGTAAATATTACGCTTTTTTAAAAAAATTGCTGTTGCTTTACATGTAACCAGAATAAGTTCGTGCTTTCTATTACTATATCGTCTTTACTTGATAAGTATTGTTCGCAATTTTTCGCAAACTCATTCACAAATATTGACTATGAAAAACCAGAATATCACAGGCGGTATACTCGCCGGTGGCCAAGCTACTAGAATGGGAGGCGCTGATAAAGGGCTTCAACTCTTACATGGGCTACCTTTATACCTCCATATTGCCCAAAAGTTATCACCACAGGTTGCCTCTATTCTGATTAGTGCAAACCGTAATCTGGAACGCTATCGCCAAAGCCAGTATCCTGTTATCACCGATGAAACCAGTGATTTTTCCGGTCCTTTAGCTGGAATGCTGGCATTATTAAAACAAGCTCAAACCCCTTGGGTTGTGTTTGTTCCTTGTGATGTCCCCTATTTTCCTAGCAACTTGGTTGAAACGCTCTATCGTCACAAAGGGGATGCCTTAGCCGTCTATGCCGACGATGGGCAGCGAGAGCATCCAACACTGGCACTGTTAAATCGTTGTCTTATTCCAACACTTGAGGCTTATCTCGCTCAAGGTGACCGTAAATTAATGCTATTTATGCGCCAAATCGCCGCTAAACCGGTTTTATTTGCTAATCAGGCCACAGCCTTTATTAATTTAAACACACCTGAAGATATAGCAAACGCCAATCACATAGCAAAATAGGAGCTCATAAGATGACACAAAATCAGTTACCGCTGTTAGGGATCACCGCTTGGAGTGGTACAGGTAAAACAACCTTACTAAAAAAACTTATTCCTTTGTTGCGTAACAGAAATATTCGGGTTGGTATGATAAAACATACCCATCATGATATGGATGTCGATAAACCAGGCAAAGACAGCTATGAACTTAGAAAAGCCGGAGCCGAACAAACATTAGTCGCTAGTCAACAACGTTGGGCATTAATGACCGAAACCCCTGATTTAGCTGAGCTGGATTTGTACTATCTCGCTTCTCGTTTTGATGCAAGTAAACTCGATATGATTTTAGTGGAAGGTTTCAAAACAGAGGCTATCCCTAAAATTGCACTTTACCGCCATATCAATGAGCGAAGTGTTAATGAGTTACTGGATGAACATGTGATTGCACTAGCTAGTGATAGTGATTTAGACACATCCCTCCCACTGCTAGATATTAATTCGCCAGAAGCTATTGCTAAATTTATTAGTGATTGGCTACAACAGCAAAAATAACATTTCATCTTTTTTCAATAAAGCTTAACAAGCATTATCACAAAGAAGGAAGAATATTTCCCTTCTTTGTGACCAACGAAAATAACATACTAAGAAAAAATGACAGCCTGATAGGGCTGGAGAACAAGATCACCTTGTTTATTTGTCACTATTGGACTGTTATGCAGATAAAGGTGTTCGATACTTACCGACAATACTTTTTCTTCCTGACTAAAATTACAGTAAATATTAACGGATTTTTCTTGATGAGTTCGCTTGAAGGCAATCACATTATCAGGAGCAGTAAGTGGTGTGAATATCCCATAAATTAAAATATCGCTGATTTCTGAGTGACGTCTTAATGTAATTAGTTGTTGGTAATAAGCAAAAAGAGAAGTTTTATCTTGACGTTGTTGCTCTGCATTAATTTTTTTATAATTCGGGTTTATCTTTAGCCACGGTTTTCCTACCGTAAAGCCCGCATTATTCTTATTATTCCACTGAAAAGGAGTTCTTGAATTATCCCGACTACGATCATTAAAATATGCCATCATCTGTTCATCGCTATAACCCAAATTTTTACCCCATTCATATAATTTGGCTACATGCAGATCATTATGTTCTTCAAGCGTCATAGGACAATTTGTCATACCTATTTCTTGCCCTTGATAAATAAAGGGTGTGCCGCGTTGTGTTAATAAAAAAGTGGCTAACATTTTGGCACTGATGGAGTCAATCGTCTCTTTAGGAATAAATTTATTTAATGAACGCGGTTGATCATGATTTTCAAGATAAGGAGCTCCCCAACCTACACGCTGGGTGTCTAATTGACTTTTGATAAAGACAGGTTTTAATTTTTCACCAGTAATAGGCGCTGTTGTGAATGGTTTTTGATGATAAATATCTAGATCAGCAATACTGAAATCGAATACCATTGAAAAATAGCCATTTTCCCCTACATAATTCTGTAGATCTTTTTCTGGTACATCAATTTCAGCAACCGTCATACAGTTAGCGGGCTTAAACGTTTTTTCTGCTAATTCAGTTAAAAATTTATCTATCCCCGGTTGGTTCAATACCCAAGGTACTAATGAAGCGCTACCATCATCTTTATCAGGTTCGAAGTGATGTACCGACAAGGCTTCAGGTGATTTTTTTAAATTACCAATAGCATCAATACGAAATCCAGCAACACCTTTTTTGATCCAGACGTTTATCATATCGATAATATCTTGGCGTAATTGTGGCTCCTCCCAATTTAAATCCGGTTGTTCAGGACCGAACGAATTAAAATACCAACGATCAGTATTTTCAACACGACTCCAAACAGAGCAGTCAAAGTAGGTACGTAAATTATTTGGTGGTATCGATTTATCCCATTGTTTAAAAATATAATAATCAGCATAAGGGCTATTGGGATCGCTAAGCGCGGATTTAAACCATGGATGCTCATTGGAAGTATGATTTAATACTAAATCGAGTAAGATTTTAATATCGCGTTTTTTCGCTTCCCTGATTAAATTATCTAGCGCTTTATTATCGCCAAAAATAGGATCGACGATAGAATAGTCAGCAATATCATAACCATTATCCTTCATCGGAGATTTAAAAATCGGACATAACCAGATAACGTTGGTTCCTAAGGATTGTATATAATCTAATTTTTCGTTGATCCCCGATAAGTCACCAATCCCATCACCATTACTATCAAAAAAACTCTTCGGATATATTTGGTAAACTACGGCCTCTTTCCACCAAGCACTAGACATATCATCACCTCACAAAGATAACATCGTAAAAAAGGAAGGGTGCCTTAATTAATATTAGATCATATGTAGGGATTAGATTAACCTAGAAAAATATAGATAAGTTTATGGCAAGAAAATATAGCAAACTGAATAAAATAAATTAATGATACTAATGCCTCATTAAACTAGATGGTCAATCTACAAAATAAAAAAACGCTAAAGAAAGTTGCCCTTCTCCAGCGTTTTATAAAATTGGTTTACCTTAAAATAAGGTAAAATACAGGGGGTCTTTATTTAGCAGGACGAACTGCAATCACTTCAATTTCTACACGCCATGCTGGATTAGCCAACTTAGCCACTTGGAATGCTGAACGTGCTGGTAATTGATTGGTTTTTGAAGCGTCATAGAACTTAGAATAACCGTTCATAAAGCCTTTAAAATCCATAGTGCCGTTATTCTCTTCACCACCAACTAAGAATACTTGCATCTTAACCACGTCTTTCATATCAAGACCAAGGTTATTCAGGTTAGTTTTGATTTGTTCTAAAACATTAATAGTTTGCTCTTCGGTATTACCGTAAGAAGCTAATTCACCTTCTGGTGCATCTGCGGATTTCTTAGTAGGCACTTTACCACTTAAGAAAACCAGATTATTACCTGCGTTAATTTCAACTGCTTCTGAAATAGGCATACCGTCTAATTTATGATGCACAACATTCTCCGCTGCATTTGCACTTGCTACACCGAACACGAAAGGTAAAGCAACAAGTAGACTTTTATAGCGCATGAAAACTCCTTAATGTGTTTAATTACAGTAAAACAAGGGTTTACTTCTTAAAACGATCCAAACTAAACGGCGTTGGATCAATAACAGGTTTCTTGCCCATGACAATATCAGCGGTCACTTCACCCGCTGCCGGGCCTTCGGTCATACCCCACACTGTTGCCGTGTTAATCACTAAGCCTGGGTATTCTTTGACCTCAGAAATGATAGGTAATTCATCAAATGTTGGACTCACAACGGCACCCCAACGTTCAACAACTTCTGATTTTTCAAATACTGGGAATTCTGTTTTCATTCTTTGGAAAACAGCATCTAAGTGTTGCGTATTTTGTGTTGCCGTGGCAACTCGGAATTGTTCGAATGGTGTTTTTTCATCTAAATTCCAAGAGGTCGGCATTTTAAATGAATTAAATAGATCTTCACCAATAGAGAATTCCAACGGTAACTCTCCGCCACCTAATAAGTGCATAAATTTAGGCCCTAGCAGGAAGCTATCTTTGACTATTGAACTCGTAAAGATACGTGGTGCAACGGCATAAGTACCATCCGCTTGCTCGCGGAAATGAATACCATTAGGTAAATGCACATTACCACGTGGTGCACCAGGAACCCCTGAGACACGTTGTTGTGATAGATATACATTGAGCGTTGGGATATCAATACCCATATTGCCCATAAATAAACGCGACCAGATACCCCCGGCGAGTACAACTTGAGACGTTTTAATCGCCCCTTTCTCACTCACCACATCAGAGATTTTACCCCCCGCAGTTTCAATACCTCTTACTGCACAGTTGGTATAAATTTTCACACCAATTTGTTTGGCATAACGAGCGAGTGCAGGTGTGCCTGTTTCAGGATCAACAGAGCCTGAATCTTCTTCAAATGCAGCAACAGTCCATGGCGTTTGAGCACCGACTAAGCGATTTGATAGCTCTTCACCTTTAATGATGCGAGTATTTAATGGTGTATCAAAACCTGCCGCTTCTTTAGCTGTTTTGATCCACGCTTGAGCTTTATCTAATGCTTTTTCATCCGCCAGCGCTTCTACACGACCTTGAGTACGATAACTGGTATCTGCACCAATTTTCTCATTCATGCCACGCCATAATATTTTCCCATAATGGTGTAATGGGAAGATTTCTGGTGATGTTTGGTAACTAATAATTTGGCTGTATGCACGGCCTGATTGCTCACCGGCAATCTGACCCTTTTCTAAGATAGTGACACTCATACCACGTTCAGCAAGGTTAATAGCGGTCATGATCCCCTGAATACCGGCACCAATAATCACTACATCTGCTTCTTTAGGAAGAGCCCCTTGCGTACCTTCAACAAATGATGCTCTAGATTTAGCTTCCACAAATTTGCCGTCACGGCGAACCATTGGAACTAAAGCCGCACCACCTGCTAAAACGCCCGCAGCACCAACACCTAAAAGTAGCTTTCTCCTTGAAATGTTCATCTTTTACCTCAGTAATAGTCTTACTATTTATATTGTTATTAGATTATTTTTTAGAGGCTTTATAATATCATGTTTTATTATAATGTTAATGAATATAATAATTTGTTAATAATACTAATAAGACATAATACCATTAGAAACATTATGGTTACTTATAAAAAAAAACCTATTGATAATAAAGTGGAACAAAAGAGTCGAAATAAGTATTAACTTGAATTAAAAGGAAAAGTATGTCTTAGATGGAGGTATTGATAAGAAAGGGTATAAATATTTTATTAACATTTAACGACTGATGTTGTATTTAAAGCGACCATTTATGCAGATAAAATAAATAGACTCGATAGCACGATTAGCTAAAATAAACAGCGAATACCACTATAGTAGTACTCGCTTTTTAATTAAATGTGAAAAAATTAACGCATTGTCACAAATTCTTCCGCCGCCGTTGGGTGGATAGCAACAGTATCATCAAAATCTTTCTTCGTGGCACCCATTTTTAATGCCACTGCAAAACCTTGCAACATTTCATCCATGCCAAAACCAATACCGTGGATTCCGACAATTTTTTCTTCAGCACCCACACAGACTAATTTCATCCGACAAGGCTGACGATGGCGTGTCACTGCACTATACATGGCAGTAAAAGAAGATTTATAGACTTTCACTTGCTCAGCGCCATATTGCTCAATAGCTTGAGGTTCCGTTAAACCCACAGTACCAATAGCTGGGTGACTAAATACCACTGTTGGAATATTGGTATAATCTAAATGTTCATTAGGTTTATTATTAAATAATCGCTCTGATAAACGACGTCCAGCGGCTACCGCAACAGGGGTTAATTCTACCGCACCTGTATTATCACCTACGGCATAAATACCGGGCACATTGGTATTTTGGAATTTATCAACCTGAATATACCCTTTTTCATTTAGCTTAACACCCGTAGCCGCTAAATTGATATTATCTGTAGCAGGTTCACGACCAATCGCCCAAATTAAAGTATCTACCGTCTGCTCTAAGCCATTTTCAAGTTGTAACGTTAAGCTACCGTCGGCATTTTTAACCACAGCTTTAGGAACTGCATGGGTGTGTAATTTAGGCCCTTCCGCTTCCATGACTTCCACCAGCGTATCGACGATTAGTGGATCAAAACTACGTAATGGTGCATGTTTACGCACAAATAAGTGTGTTTCACTCCCTAACGCATTTAATACACCCGCTAATTCAACAGCAATATAGCCGGCACCCACAACAGCAACACGTTTTGGTAATGCGCTAAGTTCGAAGAAACCATCAGAGTTAATACCATATTCAGCCCCTGGAATGTTTGGCTGAATAGGACGGCCTCCCGTGGCGATAAGTATATTATCTGCGGTAATTTTTTCACCGTTTACTTCAATAGTATGCGCATCAACAAAACGGGCAAAGCCTTGGATAACATCAACTTTATTATTACCTAATACACGTTCATAAGATTGGTGGATACGATCAATATAAGCAGTACGGCTACTGATTAATGTATCCCAATCAAAACGGTTTACTGTAGTATCAAAACCATAATCAGGACCGTATTGATGAATTGCTTCGGCAATTTGCGCAGCATGCCACATCACTTTTTTCGGGACACAACCGACATTAACGCAAGTGCCACCTAGCGCTTTCGCTTCAATTAATGCACATTTTTGGCCATACATAGCCGCTCTATTGATTGATGCGATGCCACCACTACCGCCACCAATGGCGATATAATCGTAATGTTTGCTCATAATTGATCTAATCCATTTATCTGTAGAAAAATAGGTACCTAACAGGCTAATTCTTTCATGTAATAAAGTCTATTATGACAAATTTTATTACTTAGCAGGTTAGGTTTTCGCTTTTACAGTAATAGGTAAAACAGTAATAAATGACTTATTCTGGTACAACCCATTCAACTAATGTGTGTCCAGTACCTTCAGGAACCAAGGTTTTATGTAGCCAAGGCAAGATAGATGCCATTTGTGATGCCAATTTCCAAGGTGGGTTAATAACAATCATACCTGATGCTGTCATACCTAGTTGATCACTATCTGGTTTCACTGCCAACTCAATTTGCAGAATTTTACGAATACCGGTGGCCTCTAGCTCTTTTAGCATCCGTTTAATTTGTTGGCGATGCACAACAGGATACCAAATTGCATAGGTCCCAGTGGCGAAACGTTTATAGCCTTCCACAATGCCTTTAACAACCGCACTATAATCTTGTTTAAGTTCATAAGGTGGATCAATTAAAGCAAACCCACGACGACTGGCGGGAGGGAGTTTTGATTTTAATTGTCCAAAGCCATCTTCCCGACACACTCTCACACGTTTATCGCGAGAAAATTCAGTACGTAATAAAGGGAAATCGGTAGGATGTAATTCAGTTAGCATTAACAGATCTTGCTCACGCAATAATTTAGCAGCCAATAAAGGAGAGCCGGGATAATAACGTAACTCATCAGATGTATTTAACGAACCGACCGCCTCCAAATAAGGCAAGATAAGTTCAGGCACCTCTTCTTGTTGCCATAAGCGTGCAATGCCTTCTAAGTATTCTCCCGTGCGAGTCGCATGTGCATTGGTGAGCTGATAACGTCCAGCGCCAGCATGAGTATCCAAATAAAGAAACGGTTTTTCTTTCTCTTTTAAAGACTCAATAATCAGGGTTTGAACAATATGTTTTAATACATCGGCGTGGTTGCCAGCGTGGAAACTATGACGATAGCTCAGCATTCTTTATCTTCCGTTAGAAATGGGCATAGCAAAGTAATTAACTTACTCTGAAAAGAGTGAATAAGCTAAGTGTATCAGAAAAAGCTGAACTTCTTTATTGAAAGAAAAAGAAACATTGAGTCTTGGCAGGCAGAGGTTATGATAAATCAATATTTAACTTAAGTCAGATAAAGGAATAGAATGAAAAAATATATTTTTACTGCAATTATTCTTAGTTTAACAGCTAGTTATGCATCAGCAGAAACAGCGGTTAATGGTTGTGACATCAAAAAACAGAATATTCAACGACAAATCGACTATGCCAAAATGCATGGTAATCAATATCGAGTACAAGGCTTAGAGCGAGCACTTAATAAAGTAGAACGTTATTGCACTCCAGAAAAGGTTGTTGAAGATACCCGCCTAGAATTACGTGAAAAACAACTGGAAGTGAAAGAGCGTGAATTAGAATTAAAAGAAGCGCAACTTAAGGGAGAGCGCGATAAAATTACTAAAAGAGAAGATAAACTTGCGCAAGCAAAAGCTGAGTTGAAAGCAGCTGAAGAAGAGTTAGAGCTACTCACAAAAAAATAATGCCCCGTAAATTCCCATTATATTAAGCCATATAATGGGAATTATTATTCATTCGAACTACCTGCTAATCATAGGTTTGCTTAGATAAAAAGCGCATAACTGTTAAAAATATCATCATACTTAAGCCAAAGCAGACAACTCTGCTACCCTAATAGATAGCTAATGATAATAAGCATTAAGTTATGTAATAGGCATAACCTTATGCTATTTTTCAATAATCATTATCATAATAGTACTCAATTCTTAAGAATGGACTGATTTAATTAAAGAGGATATATGTCAGAAGAGACACAGAAAAAGGCATCCAATAAAAACACTCAACTGACTCAGCCCATTAAGCATGGGTTAGAAAAAGGGCTTCATGGTGGAAAAAAAGCCATTGGTATTGGTATAAAATTCACTAATTTTGTTACCAACATTCCCTTTATTGCTCACCTTATTCGAGCGGCAGAGCGTTTTACTGACCGAATGGGAAACCAGTTTGGTGCGGCTATCACTTACTTCTCATTTTTATCATTAATTCCTGTACTAATGCTCTCTTTTGCTTGTGCGGGTTTTATTTTAGCTTCAAACCCTGATTTGTTGGCCAAATTAATTACGGGAGTTGCCAATAGTATTGATGATCCAACTTTAGCCTCAACCGTTCAACAAAGTATTGATACTGCGGTTCGTCAACGTACAACCGTAGGTTTAACAGGGTTAGCCATCGCCTTGTATTCTGGTGTTAACTGGGTCGGAAACTTACGCCAAGCCATTTTGGCTCAATCTCGCCCGATATGGGAACGCAACAAAGAAGATCAAGAAAAAATTTACTTTCGTTATTTTCGCGATTTTTTAGCCCTTATCGGTTTACTTGTTGCACTTGTTATCACTATTACACTAACCTCCGTTGCTGGCTCCGCACAAAAATTGATTGTGCATACATTAGGTTTAGATGGTATTGAATGGCTCACACCTGCTTGGACAACCATTGGTTTAACTATCTCTATTAGTGCCAATTATCTGTTATTTTTGTGGATATTGTGGATCTTACCTCGTCACCAACCTAAACGTATCTCATTATTAAAAGGAACGCTTATCGCCGCAATTGGCTTTGAGATCTTAAAGTCGGTGATGACATGGTTATTACCTAGATTAGCCAGTTCACCTTCTGGTGCAGCTTTTGGCTCTGTGATTGGTTTAATGGCTTTCTTCTACTTTTTTGCACGACTAACACTCTTTTGTGCCGCTTGGATTGCAACAGATGGACCTAATATGCGCAAAGAAAAACACAAGAGTGAAACGCAATCTATCACCTAAAATTGTAACCTCACGAGATAGGGTTAATTCCCTGCATTAACCACCTATCAATAATGTAAAACGTAATAAGGAAAAATAAATGCCATACGTTAATATTAAAATTACCCGCGAAGGTGCAACAGCAGAACAAAAAGAACAATTAATTGCTGGGGCAACACAGCTTTTAGTGGATGTGTTAGGCAAAAATCCTGCGACAACTGTCGTCGTTATCGATGAAGTTGATACAGATAACTGGGGGATAGGTGGTAAAACAGTAACCGATTTACGTGCCAGTGCAAAAAAATAAGCTAGCGGTTTAACATATAACGATAAAAAAGCTGAAAATAGCGTTAGGCTATTTCCAGCTTTTATTTATTAAGTTAATGCCGTACTACTTATCTATTTTGTCTGTTGTGCATCTGCCTGCACCGAAGCTTTTTCACCAGTAGTTAACGATGTTTTAGCCGTGTTTGAGCTATTCGCTGTTTCTGGGTGAACTTGCTTTTCAAATTGCACACGCAATTCACCCAAGTTTACCGTTGGCGTCTCGCTACTTTGCGTTAATACAAAAGTGATATCCTCAGATAGAATTCTCGATAACTCTTGATTTAACATCTCTTTCGTTAAACCCGCTAAAAATGCTTGGCGTAAACGCTGATATTGCTCTGGTGGAATATCAATAATATTGCTTTGCTGAGACAATAAACGCTGATTAATTAAGATAGAAGTACTTGTTTTGGCATAACGCGCAAACAATTGAGTGAGTTGAATTTGCTTTTCTTGAAGTAAATCTTGATACAATTCATCACTGACACCTTGATTACGTAATTCGCCAAGCTCTTCCCCCACCCAAGTGGCAAGTGCAGGAATATTTGCCGTTGCTGTATCAACATTTAACGAGCAACTGGCTCGTTGATATTGCACTCGACAATCGATATTCACTTGCGTACTTTCTTTTTCTTTACGCTGTTCGAGACTACGACCTAAGTGCACAAAAATCACTTCACGCGCTAAATCACTTAACCAATAACGGCTCAGTGTGTCAGAATCTTTCACTGGTGACCAATCTAGATCCCAAATAAGAGAGATTTGGTCATTTTTTCGCATGGGTTCTTGCACATACAATGTTTCTGGTTTCATATCGGCAAGAACGGGCACAGGCACAGGTGTCACGCGTTTTCCTTCCAGAGAAGAAAATGCCTGATTAATACTTTCGGTTAAGATACGATTATCAACATTACCGGCAATATATAATGTCATCATATCTGGGGTATACCAACGCTGTTGATAATCTGATAACTCTTTTGTATTTACCGAATGATTAACCGGTTTACCTGGATTATGGCCTTTTAGATTTGAGCCTTCTAGACGTGAACGCCAGATAGGATCATCAATATTAGCGGGAAAAGTCACCACCGGAAGCGGTGATTGAATCGCATTTCGAACCGCATCTTCTGTATATTGTGCCGGTTTTGCTATGCCCGCCAATAATGCAAAGGCATCTTTTAATAATTCAGGCTGGTTATTAGGCAAGCTTAAGTTATAAACCGTAAAGTCATAAGAGACGATCATCGGTGGCAATGGATAATCAGGATCGAATGCATTTTTCCAAAGATTATCGCGTTTTTCTGGTGTTAATCCGGTGTTTTCTAACACATTCAGTTTTGACACCAGAGATGAAAACCCTGTTTCACTGCGCTTTTCTGATAAAGAGCCCGTATTCACTAATAAGCGAATTTGGATCCTATCATTTGGGCGTTGTGGTGTTTGTAAAATTTGCCATTGGAAACCATTTACGAGTCGCCCTTCTTGCCAAGCAGGATCAGGCTGCAGTGCTTCAGCTTGAACCTGACAAATAGCAGCGCTGAACATAACGCTTCCCAATAAAATTCGTGTCATTGCACCCTGCATGTGAACCTCTGTTTTATTAATCCTTGGTATTAAACCACTTATGAGGTTTAACAATAAATGCCGGAAGACATGTTAGATGTAAAATGTCTGTATGTTGCGTTGTCATCTTTATCACCACAGAACGCTAAAATAAAATCACTCACGTGATTAGAGTCATAGTGGTGTAAGAAGGTTCAGATATCTGACTCTTTTTGATCAGATTTTTGTTGATTATATCCTTTAATCAGCAAACCAATCTCATCATCACGATGAGATTCTGAACACGACAACATCGAAACCTGATTACTTTTATTAAGAGTCACAGCAATGTGGCGCAACGGTTTTACCATAATACGATTAATACACCAGCTAATTGCAATAGTGAGGATAAGGCCCATTAATAAATAAGTCGTCAACATCAGTGCGACAGTATTACTCGCAAAACGATAAAAACGGTTAGTATCTGCCTGTAAAATAAGATGACTGGTATAGGCTTTATCGTCAGCGGAGGTAATACCTAAAGGCTGTAAAGGGATAGTCACTTCAACAGGGATGCCAAACAGCCAACGTGAAAATTGAGAAACTGATTTTTTCGGTGCAAAATCTAAGTTCATCACCTGAACATTTTCGGGTTGTGTCACAATCGCTTTACCCAGTATCCCGGTCGTTTTTAAACTAATGATCAGTTGTTTGGCATCATTTAAATCTGAACGCAATAGCGCATCAGCTAGCGGTTGTTGTATACTGACTGCCGCATTAAATAGCTGATTTTGATAATCTTCTCGGCGTTGATCAATCAAATAAACAAGCTGAATACTAATAAAAATAGCAATAGTCACCAACGTGACACCTGCAACAGCTGCCATCTGTTTGATTGTTAGTGAACGTTTGAGATGAGGTTTCATCAGTGCTATTTCCAGTAACCATGCTTGAACAACGGTGATTATACTGTATTTTTTCGATTATGTATCACAATCAATAAAGAAAAAACACACGAAAGCCTGCATCTCTACTTAGGTTAAAATCAATAAAAAGAATTATCTGGCTATAAACTCAAATAGCCAGATAATATTCATCTTTTTTAGATGATAATTTTATTACTCTTTTAATTGTTATTATTAAATATCATCATTTAAATTATTTAGTTTTATGTGGATTAATATCGAAAATAACCTTATCATTCTCCGTTATCTTGCTAGCGAACTTAAATAAGCTATATTCATTAATTAAAGAAGTTTTAAACTGACCCTTAATATTAATTTCATTATCAGCTATCAAATCTATATAAGTTTTGCTTAATCCATCGTCTGAAGGCCTTTCTTTAAATTTAACATCTGTTATATTTATGTTATCTCCATGTGCAAAAATTTGACCAAAACCAAGCATAGATAGTTTATTTAAATTAATATCATTAAGCTTATTTTTATCTAAGCTATTATTGTCGTTACCATCTCCTATCGGGATATTTCGATAACCTAAAAATCTGATACTGCTATTTCTCAGCGCAAATCTACCCGAGTAGTTATTATCTTGATGGGCATTAAATGAGACACCAGAATTTCTGACATAAGAAGTTGTTTTATCAATATCAACATTAATATTTCTCCCATTAAATAAAACTTCGCTATTTATAATAGCTAGTTTACCTTTAAAGTTAATATTGTCACTTTCTATATATTGAAGTGCTGATCCTATTTCTTTACCCTCAGCCTCCAACTTTCTTTTTTCTGCTTGTTTAGCTTCATCGATTTTAAGAACAGCACTCTGGATCTTGTTATATTCTGCTTGCTGTTGATCAGCAACTCTCCTAGCTTCAGTAGCTAGTTCTCTTATTTTCTTTAGTCTATTTTTATGTATATTATGAGGCTCTAACTCCATTATTTTTTCTTCTAATGCCTCTAATTCTAATGCTATTTCAGCTGATTTTTTTGCATCTATTTCAAGAAAATATAACTTCATAGATGCTAACATGAACATTAGATCTACTTCATTATATGCTCTAAATTCATTTTTTTTATTAATAATTCCGAATACTGATTTTTCATTAGCATTAATTTCTTTATTACGAATGATATTGATTTTTTTAGTGATTAGATCCCCATCAAGATTAAAAATGCCACCTTGTAGAGAGAAAAGATCTGTTTTTAATGAACTATTTTCTAAAATAGAGAGACCTTCTTGGTTATCTTTAGATAGCTCTTTTCCTTGGTCACCTTTCCAATCATAATCAACAAAACTAACCGTTTCATAGCCATTGATCACATTAAAAACTGGGATTTTATTTTTACCCAATATATTAATACGATTAGAAAAAACATTGATTGTTTGTTTTTCATTGAAATTATTAACATTCTTTAGATTAACATAACCATCTGATAAGTAAATTTTTTTGCCTGTAATACTATCTAACTTCCCTGAAATTAACATCACCTTATCTGAACCTGAAAATTGACATCCGTAGCAATCAATTCCATTTGGATTGGCGATAATCAATTCTGCATCTTGTCCTAAAACAGAGATTTTACCCTCTAATGAACTCGTTTTTTTTGAAGTCACTTCGTTAAGAATAACTTTTGCTTTTGCCTCGCTATTATCAATATTAACGCCTTCTTTTCCAACATTAAATTGTTCAAAATAGTTAACTGATAAATTCATATCGTTTGCTTTGTTGATAGAAATAGTTTCTGAACCATCTCCATTCTTGCTCACTGTTGTGTTTGCAGATTTTCCTGCATCTACAATAACGTTATTGGCTACTGCACTATTATGTATAAAAGCAAATGAAATAGAGATAACTAGAAGATTTAATGATGGCAATTTTTTATAAAACATAACGTCCCTTTTATTTAGTAAATTTAAAGGGAGACTAAATAATAAGAAACGCTAGTCATATAAAAATAAGAACAACACATAATATCATTGTTCTTATTTTATAAACCAAATTTATCAATCTATTGATTAAAACTCGCCGTGATCTTGCTCTACGGCAAAACAAGCAATCAACTGCCCATGATACTCTTTTAAAGTCGGTTGTAATTGTGTACACATTCCAAATGCGCGCCGACAACGAGCAGCAAAAGCACATCCTGGTGGTGGATTTAACGGACTAGGTAATTCACCCGTTAATTTAATTCTCTCTCGCCTTAATGTCGGTGTTAATCTTGGTGTTGCTGATAATAACGCTTGGGTGTAAGGATGTTGTGGGTTTTCAAATATCTGTGCTTTAGTGCCCTTTTCAACACAGCGCCCTAAATACATCACCACCACTTCATCTGCAATATGTTCAACAACGGAAAGATCATGGGAAATAAAAACATAAGAAAGTCCCATCTCTTGCTGGAGATCCATCATTAAATTAAGCACCTGAGCTCGCACAGAAACGTCTAGGGCAGATACAGGCTCATCAGCAACCACAATATCAGGTTCAAGCATTAAACCACGGGCGATAGCAATACGTTGGCGTTGTCCTCCTGAAAACATATGCGGATAACGACTATAGTGCTCAGCCTTTAAACCTACTTTCGCCATCATAGAAAGTACTTTTTCTTTACGATCTTGTGCACTTAACGTGGTATTAATTAATAGAGGCTCTTCTAATATTTGCCCCACTTTCTTACGTGGATTTAATGATCCATAAGGATTTTGAAAGACAATTTGGATCTTTTGGCGCCGTAATTTTTCCGCTGATTTATCTTTAACTAATAAATTTTGCCCTTGGTATGAAAGCTCTCCTGAGGTTGGTACTTCAATCATCGTTAATAATCGACCTAAAGTAGACTTACCACAGCCAGACTCTCCAACCACGGCTAACGTTTTTCCTCGCTCGAGCTCAAAAGAGACGCCATCTAGTGCCTTAACGGTTTTTTCCTTCGTAAAAAGTCCACCTTTAACGCTGTAATATTTGGCAAGATTAACCGCTTTTAATAAAGGCACTGCAGTATTCGGATTAACATTAGCCATATGTTGGTCTCCCTGTATCATCCAATGGTGTATGACATTTCACTCGATGTTTACCCATCTCTTTCAATTCTGGCTCTATCTGAAAACAAGTATCCTGTGCATAGGGGCAACGAGGATTAAGTAAGCACCCCATCGGTCTATCATAACGTCCCGGAACCACGCCCGGTAATGACTCAAGCCGAGCTTTATCACTCGCAAATTCAGGTAATGCTTTTAATAAAGCTTGCGTATAAGGATGGCGAGGCGCTTTGAAAATTTCTGTTGCGAGGCCTGATTCAACAACTTGCCCTGCATACATCACAATAATGGTATCTGCAGCTTCTGCAACTAATGCCAAATCATGAGTAATTAACACTAACGCCATATTTTCTTGTTTTTGTAATTCAAGTAATAGCTCGATAATTTGCGCTTGAATGGTGACATCAAGAGCAGTAGTTGGCTCATCAGCAATCAATAATTTAGGTTGGCAAGCAATTGCCATCGCAATCATCACCCGTTGGCTCATTCCACCCGACAGTTGATGAGGATAAACATTTAAACGTGATGCGGGATCAGGAATACCCACCAGCGTTAATAGATCAATCGCCCGCTGTTTACGCGTACGATGACTTCCTCCTTGATGAACTTTGAGGGCCTCCATAATTTGATAACCGACCGTAAAACAAGGGTTAAGGCTTGTCATCGGATCTTGAAATATCATGGCAACCTCAGCACCAACCAAATCACGACGTTCAGATTCAGAAATTTGCATCAGATCACGTCCATCAAATTGCAAGGCTTGTGCTGATACTCGACCGGGAAAATCAATAAGCCCCATAATCGCTAATGAACTGACTGATTTCCCTGAGCCTGACTCGCCAACAATGCCCACTACTTGACCTTCTTCTACTTGATAACTGATCCGGTCTACCGCTTTAAACGGAGTATCTTCATCACCAAAGTGAACTGATAATTGATTTATATTTAATAACGCCATGCTCTTACTCCGTTACTGCTTTAATTTTGGATCGAGTGCATCTCGTAGACCGTCACCCATTAAGTTAAAGGCTAAAACCGTCAACAAAATAGCTAACCCCGGAAAAGTCACTACCCACCATGCACTTTGGGTAAATTGCAGTACATCAGATAACATGGTTCCCCATTCTGGTGTCGGTGGCTGTGCGCCCATTCCCAAAAAACCTAAGGCAGCCATATCTAAGATGGCATTAGAAAAACCTAAAGAGGCTTGCACAATTAAAGGAGCAAGGCAGTTAGGCAAGATATTGATAAACATTTGGCGTATAGAGCCTGCTCCCGCAACACGAGACGCCACAACATAATCACGGTTAATTTCTGTTAACACTGCCGCACGCGTCAGTCGAACATAATGAGGTAGGGCAACAAAGGTTAAAGCGATTGAAGCATTAATAATCGAAGGCCCAAAAATAGCCACTAACACTAATGCTAATAAAAGACTGGGTAATGCCAGCATAATATCGACTACGCGCATAATGGCGATATCAACGATGCCACCAAAATAGCCGGCCATTAAACCTAAAATAATGCCTAAAATCAGTGAAAGTATAACGACAATGCAACCAACGAGTAATGAAAGACGCGCACCATACATTAAGCGAGAGAGAATATCCCGCCCAACATCATCAGTGCCTAAAATAAAACTCCAGCTTCCTCCTTCTTGCCATACTGGGGGCGTTAGAAGAAACTCACGAAACTGCTCATTGGGTGCATGAGGCGCTAAAACGCCTGCAAGGGCCGCTATCAACAGCATAATGACAATATAAATTAAGCCAACAACCGCCCCTTTATTTTGTTTGAAATAGTGCCAGAACTCTTGAAAGGGGGTCATTGGCACCGGTGCACTAATGACCGGTGTTACGTTATTTTCAGCCATGATGCACTCCTTATTTCTTATGACGGATACGTGGGTTAACAATGCCATATAGCACATCCACTAATAGATTCACGAAAATGATCATAGTGGCAATGAGCAATACTCCCCCTTGAACAACAGGGTAGTCTCGACGTTGTAGAGCATCAATTAACCAGCGACCTAACCCCGGCCATGAAAAAATAGTTTCTGTCAGTATCGCTCCGGCTAGCATCGTACCAACTTGTAAACCAATCACCGTCACAACAGGTAACATTGCGTTACGTAATGCATGGATCAAAATCACTCGTGCACGACTTAATCCTTTTGCTCTGGCAGTGCGAATATAGTCTTCTCCCAATACTTCCAACATTGCCGAACGCGTCATGCGCACAATAACCGCTAATGGAATAGTCCCAAGCACAATGGCCGGTAAAATAATATGGTGTAGCGCATCAAGAAAATCACCTTCTTCCCCCCAAAAGAGCGTATCAATCAACATAAATCCCGTTAGTGGATAGCTATCATCTAGAAAGACACTATCCGCCAATCGGCCTGATACAGGTGTTAGATCAAGCTTCACTGAAACGAGCATAATCAGCATGATCCCCCACCAGAAGATAGGCATAGAATATCCTGCAAGTGACACACTGATTGCCGTATGATCAAAAATAGAACCTCGTTTTACTGCCGCAAGCACCCCAACGGGAATGCCCACTGAAACAGCAAAAATCATGGCACAAATACCTAACTCTAAGGTTGCTTTAAATCGTGGCAAAAATTCATCCCAGACAGGAATACGACTTTTTAGTGAAATACCTAAATCACCGTGCATAATGCCGTTAAGGTAATTTAAATATTGTTGCCATAGCGGTTTATCTAGTCCTAATTCCGCCATTAAATAAGCGTGACGCTCTGGTGATAATCCACGCTCTCCCGCCATAATCATGACCGGATCACCCGGAATAAGATGGACAAAAATAAAGGTTAATAACGTAATTCCGATAAACGTTGGGATCACGAGCCCCAAACGCTGAAGGATAAATTGCAGCATATCCTAATTCTCTTTTTACACATCAGCTAAAAGATAGCGCTGATAAATCAGGGGAAAGCCCCTGCGCTCACAGTGTACTGAATGTATTGATTATTATTGGATAGCGGTACTTCTCTAAACGCTCAGAGAAGTACCGTGGTAAAGATAACTCAGCTCGTTAATATCACGACTATTTTAGAGAGACATTATTAAAGTGGTGTTTACCTAATGGGTCGACCACATAGTTCTCTACTTTTTTACTGATTGGTTCATATACCGTGGAGTGAGCAATAATCAGTGCTGGCGCTTGGTCATGCATCACCACTTGAGCTTGCTTATATAACTCAACACGCTTATCGTGATCTGCCGTGATCCGCGCAGGCTGGATCAGATCTTCAAACGGCTTATAACACCATTTCGAGTAGTTAGAGCCTTGCTCTTTCGCAGCGCAACTAAACAGTGTGGCAAAAAAGTTATCAGGATCACCGTTATCTCCCGTCCAGCCCATCATCACAGCTTGGTGTTCACCTGATTTAGCACGTTTCAGATATTCACCCCACTCATAACTGACGATCTTGGTTTTCACACCAATTTTTTCCCAGTCAGCTTGTACCATTTCAGCCATACGGCGAGCATTAGGGTTATATGGCCGTTGCACTGGCATCGCCCATAAATCGATAGTAAAGCCATCTGCAAGGCCGGCCTCTTTTAGCAATGCTTTGGCTTTTTCAGGGTTATATTCATAATCGACGATATCATCGTTATAACCCCACATTGTCGGTGGAATAAGATTCTTCGCTTTCTGACCTGCACCTTGATAGACAGCTTCAATAATGGCGTCTTTATTCACCGCCATACTTAATGCTTGGCGTACTTTTTGGTTATCGAGCGGTTTTTTCTCCACATTAAAAGAGATATACCCCACGTTTAATCCGGGTTGTTCCAGTAGCTGGATATCTTTATTTTGTTTCATCTTGGCGATATCAGCAGGATTTGGGTAAGGCATTGCCTGACATTCGTTCTTTTGTAATTTGGCATAACGAACTGAAGCATCTGGCGTAATAGAGAAAACTAAACGATCTATATCAGGTTTTTTCCCCCAATATTTATCATTCGCTTTATAAAGAATACGTGAGTCTTTTTGATATTGTTGCAGTTGGAAAGGTCCCGTACCAATAGGATTGAGATCCACTTTCTCAGGAGTCCCTGCTTTCATCATATTATCTGCATACTCGGCAGAAAGAATAGATGCGAAGTCCATTGCCATATCAGCCAAGAAAGGCGCTTCTGAACGGGTAAGTACAAAACGAACCGTATTGTCATCCACTTTTTCGATCTTCTCGATCATGTTATTCATATCCATCCCAGTGAAATATTCATAACTTCCACCAGAGACTTTATGATAAGGATGATTTGGGTCCATTTGACGCATAAATGTATATATCACATCATCTGCGTTAAATTCACGAGTGGGCTTAAACTCTTTGTTGCTATGCCAACTAACCCCTTTACGTAAATGGAAAGTATACACCTTACCATCATCGCTCACTTCCCAACTTTCAGCTAAGCCGGGAGTAATTTCAGTGGTGCCGAGTTTAAACTCAACTAAGCGATCATAAAGCGGTACTGAGCTTGCGTCATAAGTCGTACCTGAGGTAAATAGTTGGGGGTTAAATCCTTCCGGTGAGCCTTCTGAACAGTACACTAATGTTTTCGCTTGCACACCCGCTGAAATAGCCAAAGCGAGTAAGCCGATTGTAGCGGTTAGCAACCCTGTCTGTTTTTTGGAGCTTCTCATCATTATTCTCCGTCATTATTCTGTTGTGTTTTTTGGTTTCCTGTTTAAAAACGGAATACCTTTTTATTTTGTCATTGTTCAATTAACCAACTGTATTCGTTTCCGTCAATAAGGGGCTTTACGCCAAAA
The DNA here is from genome assembly GCF_963886535.1 of Proteus sp. G2675. NCBI lineage: Bacteria > Pseudomonadati > Pseudomonadota > Gammaproteobacteria > Enterobacterales > Morganellaceae > Proteus > Proteus sp. G2675. Next base: position 202,257 of record NZ_CAWPCB010000009.1, on the reverse strand, counting down.
TGAACAAGTTGCAAACATAAACGAAACAAATACCAAACAATTACAGGATAAAAATTGGACAAATTGATTTAATGGTAGAGAATTAAACCACACATTAAGTAAGTCTTAAGTTAAATGACTATTTTAAAAAAAACGATATTTTGTGATTGAACGCTTAAATATTAAACGAATATATTGAAATGAAACAAAGAAGTGGGTGGTTTATTCTGTTAGTAGTGAAGAATAACACCAGTATATAGAAGATAATCAGCGCAATACTCCGTTAATCCAAAGAGAGAAAAATACCTTTTTCTCTCTTTGACTACTAGTATGCTATATAAGCTAATAATCTATAGTTATTTATTAAATAATTTATAAAAACAGTAGTAAAAAATATAAAATAAACCTCCATAATCAGAAGTTAAATTGGGTATTAAAATTAAACTGCGATCCTGTTGCTTCTCGACTAGAAGGGGCTGATAACGGTATGCTCCATACTAACTGATAACTTAGTTTCTTAAAGCTACCTTCTAATCCTATTGCCGCACCAACTAAATATTTATTTTTATTATAAAAAATGTTTTTTCTATCTTCTGAAACGGAACCATAATCTATGGCGGAAAATAGCATTTGGTTATTCAAGGGTGTAAGCCAAGTAACCTTATGCCGGGAAACAAACTGATTGGCATCAGAATAACCTTTGCCGGACTCAAAACCATACACGCTATACAGACCACCAATGGTTGCTTTATCAAGTAATCCATCAATATCTGAGCGAGTCAGTTGAAATATCATTTCTGGTTGATAAAAAAATTGCTGTGAAGTGATTTTAAAAGGAATTAATGCATCAAAATTAAGATTAAAAATGGGTACACCATTAAGGGAATCTATCGGTGATAGTCTTGCGCCAGGAATAAAAACACTCTGCTTATAATGAAGTTTAGCATTAAGGTAACCCCCTCTCATAAAGCGATAATTTTGCTCAATACCCGCATTAACATAAGGACTGCGACGCTCATGGACTGATAAGCGATAGCCTGACACTTCATTGCGATAAGTGTAATATTGTATTCCACCACTTAAAGTCACCGTACGCTGTGTTGAAGGTCTAAATTGGCGCTGGATCTCAAAAGAAAGAAGCTGTTGACGCGTTTTTTGTAACTCTTTTGTCACTTCAGAGACTCTCATTTTTGAACCAATATCATAACCAAATAATGTCACACGCCAATAATGATAAGGTACTTGCCATAAAAAGATCTGCTTTTTGATGCCTCTTGATTTTAAGGTATCGAGTTGACTAGAAAGAATAACCATTAAAGTATCATTAAGTTGCGCTAGATTACCAAAGCTTAGCCTTGTAGTACCAAATAGATCTCCGTAAATTTTCTGCTCCTTATTATCAATCGATACCGAGCCTGCCATTGTCCTTTTCCCCACTTGAGAAAGAGAAATAATTGACTCATGTTCTTTTGACGAGGGTTCTATCTGAATTTTGACATTACTATTAGGACGGGATCTGAAATTGTCAGCCCCCTGTTCAATATCTTTAACGTTTAAAACATCACCTTTTTTGACAGGCACTGCCTGTGAAATCAAATAGCGTTTATCTGTCGGGGCTTCGGAAACAATGTCTTGCACTCTCCCGACATTTAATGTGATATCCAATACCTCGTCATCGGCATAAAGATCAACTTTACCCACCTCACTAGTCACATAACCTGCATCATAAAGCAGCGCATTCAGAATATTGATATCTTGTTCTAACAATGCCTGTGACTGACAATGCCCAACTAATTCAGCTTGCCATTTTGCCATTTGGCGTTGCAGTGATGGGGAAGAAAACTCATCGAGATGATGGAGTTTTACCTGTTTGATTGAAAAACAATGTACAGAAGGTGTGATAAATTCCCTTTTATTTTGTGGTGCTAAGTTCACTAAAGAGACATTGTCATTTTGTTGTAGTAATTGATCTCTAAGTTGTGTTTCTGTCGGTAAATCTACTGGTACAGGGGGATCGATATGACTTTCATTCGCTACAGAAAAAAAAGCACAACACCATAAAATACAATAGATTAAAATAGACAACTCAATACGCATTCAATTTACACTCTTATCACCGGAAATAGGAGTGCTATGTATATGTAAAGAGAAACAAAAAAGATTTATAAAAACCGTCTTTTTACCCTGGCTTACCTACACAGTTACCAATAATGCAACTATGTCGACTTATCAGATCAGAGAGTAAAAAATCATAAGCGATTATTTATAAAGAGATGCCTTAAAACGACAAAACCCCGCTTTAAAAAAGCGGGGTTTCTAAATATGGTCGGCGAGAGAGGATTCGAACCTCCGACCCACTGGTCCCAAACCAGTTGCGCTACCAGGCTGCGCTACTCGCCGAAAACGAGGTGCATCTTACTGCCTGAAAGCCAAAGCGTCAATACTTTTTTCTTATCTCCCAACTGTTCGTATGGTTTTCAACCAAAACGACTGATTTTTAACTTTTTATTAGCACTATTGCTGAAATTAACCGCATCATAAACCCTACTTTTACTTAAGTTATATGAAACAGCTATTTTTCTTTACAGTTATCAGAAAACATCATGAAAAATGACAAATTTATTCTTTATTGTTATCGTTTATTTCATGCACTTTTTATATAATTACCCTATGTCAAATCAGTTAGGTGAATTTAGAGCATGAAATCACGTTGGGGCATTAGCACATTACTTTTATTCGTCACCACATTTTCAGTCCAAGCGACTACATCACAAACTTGTCGGGTTTACTTTAAAGAAGCCGATAAATTCTTACAATATATTGCTACAAGAGATGACTTAAAACAGAACATGCCTGAAATAAAAGGTAATTTTGAACAAAATAAAAAGTTGATCAGTTCTTCCACCCTAAAAGAGCAAAAAGCAATTTGTGAAAAAGGAATGCAAGAGCTTGATAACCTTAACAAGATGTTTGGTCCAAAAGAAGCTACAGCAAAAAAATAAATATAAATAATGACTAAATAATAAATAAGTGATTATATTTAGTCTTATTTATAATAATTAGGTTTTATTTCCAGTATTAAGTGTATCATTAGTGCTACCTAATTTTTTTATCCTTTCTTTAGGTGAATTATCACTGTTGTCATCATGTTGTGTATAATAATCATAAGGAAGCAATAAAGTATCTAATAACGCACTAAAAGGAAGATCAAGAATAACTAACGGTTTCATTGCCCACCCTGTTTCATCATCAGAAAGCATATTAACGTTATTTTTTGTTCCTGAATAAAGCTCGTTATTAGGGCCTGCATGCGTCATAACACTTGAGCACCCTGTCAGTGATAGCATAAACGTCGCTAGTATTAACTTGTTAATGATTATGGATCTCATAGAGCACCTATAAAAAGCCGTTAGGGTTAAACACCTTTATTACATAGTTAAACCTGTTTTCCTTGTTAGGACAAGAAAAAGAAGATCTAAGGGGTTTATTTTTAATAACACAGGTAATTAATTTAATCTAAAAATAAACTCATTTTATATAATAATTCTGATGTTATAAATTATTATGTTTCACTGATATTAAAATTCAACCCTATTCATTTTAAATAAATATTTTAACTGAATATTTATCTTTTTTATTTTTTTGATCGTTATATATGCTGAATTTGTGCAATAAGACACAGCGTTTTTTTATCTTTTTGGCAAACTAGATGTATCGTTTTAGCTAGTGAGTTACTTGGCTATTTCACTTGGCATAGGATCTGTTTTATGAGTGATATTGCATTAACAATGGTGATGTTGTCATTAGCAGGCGCCTTAGGACTTTGGATAGGTAACGTTAAAATCTATCGGGTCAGTTTAGGAATTGGCGGAGTGCTGTTTGGAGGGATCATTGTCGGCCATTTAGCTCAACGTTATGGACTGGTGCTCAACACACAGATACTCCATTTTATTCAAGAATTCGGCCTTATCCTCTTTGTATATACCATTGGTATCCAAGTCGGCCCTGGTTTTTTCTCTTCTTTACGTGTATCTGGGCTTAAGCTCAATGCCTTTGCCATTTTGATTATTTTACTTGGTTCACTAGTAACAGCCTTTATTTATCACTTATTTAATGTGCCACTACCCATTATTCTTGGCATTTTTTCCGGAGCGATAACGAACACGCCTTCATTAGGTGCAGGGCAACAAATCCTCACCGACCTTAATATCGATCCAGCCATAATCAGTCAAATGGGAATGGGATATGCTATGGCTTACCCCATGGGAATTTGTGGCATTCTTTTGGTCATGTGGTTTATTCGCGTGCTGTTTAAAATCAATATAGAGCGAGAAGCAAAACACTTTAACCATCAGCAAAACAGCACTAAAGAGACACTGCATACCATTAACATTGCCATTCGCAATCCCAATTTAGATGGCTTATTAATGCAAGATATCCCACTACTCAATGAAGATGCCCTTGTCTGTTCACGTTTGAAACGTGGCGACGAGATTATGGTTCCGATGCCTTCCACTATTATTCAGTTAGGCGATTTACTGCATATTGTCGGCTCAAGAGAAGATCTCAATAAGGTTCGCCTTATTTTAGGCGAAGAAGTAGATGCTTCACTTTCTACCTCAACCCATCAATTACAATCTGTGCGCATTGTTGTCACGAATGACACAGTATTGAGTAAACGATTAAAAGATCTCGATTTAAAAAGAAAATATGATGTTGTTATCACACGATTGAATCGAGCTGGAATTGAATTAATTCCTAGTAATAACAGTATGCTACAGTTTGGCGATATTTTAAATGTTGTGGGTAGACCTGGGGCCATAGAAGCAATTACGGTACTTTTGGGTAATGCACGACAAAAATTAGAACAAGTACAAATGTTGCCTGTTTTTATTGGCATTGGTTTAGGGGTTTTATTAGGCTCTATCCCTATTTTTATTCCGGGGATCCCTGTTGCACTAAAATTAGGCCTTGCTGGCGGGCCGCTGATCGTGGCCTTGATTTTAGGCCGTATTGGTACTTTCGGGAAACTCTATTGGTTTATGCCCCCAAGTGCTAATCTTGCACTACGTGAACTCGGGATCGTCATGTTTTTAGCTGTGGTTGGCCTTAATTCCGGTGGCGGGTTTATTGATACCTTAATATATGGACAAGGATTAAGTTGGATTGGCTATGGTATCGCGATCACACTACTCCCATTATTGATAGTCGGTATAATGGCTCGTCTCGTTTTTAAGTTAAATTACCTTACCCTATGTGGCGTACTTGCAGGCTCGATGACTGATCCTCCCGCTCTAGCATTCGCTAATTCTATTCATCAAAATAGCGGTGCAGCCGCACTTTCTTATGCCACGGTTTATCCTTTAGCTATGTTTTTACGCATCATCACGCCACAACTAATGGCACTGATTATTTGGGCTTTGTAGCGAATTTAATAGATATATTAAATGGTTGCAGTCAATTTGTTATCAAATGCTTAATTTCACTTTACAGAAGGATAATAAAGGGCTTAAAAGGGGCTTATTTAAGCCATCGATTTTATTATTATCTGTTTTAATAGCGCTCGTGCTAAGAAATTTAGATTGAGACGGATTGCTAACTTTTAGTAATCAATTTCTTTCCGTCAAACTTATGCTCAAAAGTCCTCGTTATTGTCTTTGCCCCTTCTTCTCGCTGAAGGGGCATTTTTATTACTTATTTATTCTGGCGATAAGCATCGTTCTATCTCTTCCGATAGGATCTTTATTCCTTTTTCAATTAATGCAGGCTCTGGTACATAATTCATTCGCATACATTGATGTGCATGTTGCCACGACTCTTCTAAGCCTGGAAAGAAATAGTGACCAGGAACCATCAATACACCACGTTTTTTTAAACGCCGATAGAGTTCTTCACTTGAGATTGGTAAATCTTTAAACCAAAGCCACAAGAAAATAGCCCCTTCCGGTTTATGGATAAGGCAACGCTCTTTAGGTAGATAGCGACGAATAATATCAATAGTTTCAAGTACTCGTTGATGATAAAAAGATCTAATTATCTCTTGGGATAATCGCATTAAATCATCACGTTTGAGCATTTCTAATGCCATCGCAGGGCCAATACCTCCAGGGGCAAGACTAATAATGCCATTCACATTCGTGATTGCAGTAATAAGCTCTTCATTAGCGATAATAATGCCACAACGAGCCCCCGGTAATCCTAGCTTAGAGAGGCTCATACAAAGAATGGTGTTGTCATTCCAGTGGGGAGTTGCTTGGGAAAAAATAATCCCCGGAAAGGGCACGCCGTAAGCATTATCAATAATCAGTGGGATATCATGTTTTTTCGCTAAGGCATCCAGCTTTTTTACTTCATCATCAGTGATCACATTACCTGTTGGATTTGTTGGTCTAGAAACACAAATAGCACCAATATCATCACCTATCGTTAAATGTTCAAAATCTACATGATATTTAAATTGTCCATCAGGTAGCATTTCAATAGTGGGTTTATTCGCAACAAACAAATCTTCTTCTAATCCGGCATCGGCATATCCAATATATTCCGGAGCGATGGGAAAAAGAATTTTGCGCTTTTTACCCTCAGCAGATTGGCCACCGAGTAAATTAAAAAGATAAAAGAAAGCACTTTGACTGCCGTTAGTAAGCGCAATATTTTTAGCGGAAATATTCCATCCTAATTTTTCTTTTAAACAAATAGCCAAGGCGTTGAGCATCGCATCTTTACCTTGTGGCCCATCGTAATTACATACGGCATCACTTAATGAGCCATTATTCACCATCTCTTGTAATAATTGGTGAAAATAGCTGTCCATCTCAGGAATATGGGCAGGATTTCCTCCTCCTAACATCACCGCTTCTGGTGTACGTATTCCTTCATTTAAGTCTTGCATCAAGCGAGAAATACCTGAGTGGCGAGCAAATTTTTGCCCAAATCGTGATAGTTGAGTCATCTTTGCAGGATCTTCTTTGTCGTTTTTCATTAGATAAACACCATACCGTGAGCCGGACTCAGCATCAACCGTTAACAGATGTATACTTAAATATCAACACCAACCTTAAAACCAATATTGAAATATAAATTCAGTTTTAAATCCAATTAAAGATAACTAAACTAGTATTCTTCTATTTAATACTACTTTCCAGCTGAGATTGCCGACAAAAACAACAGAGTATATGATCGTTAACCATGCCTACTGCTTGCATAAATGCATAACAGGTGGTGGTACCAACAAATTTAAACCCTTTTTTCTTTAACGCCTTAGCCATATCATCTGAAATTTCAGTAAAAGCAGGAACCTGTGAAATAGTCTGCCACTGGTTATCAATGGGTTTTCCATCAACAAATTGCCAAATAAATTCACTGAAATCTTCACCCTGAGCTTCCATCGCTAAAAAGGCACGCGCATTATTGATAATGGCGTTAATTTTGCCACGATGACGAATAATAGACGGATCTTGTAGTAGTGTTTCCACATCTTTTTCAGTCATTAGTGCTATTTTTTCAGGACGAAAATCAAAAAAGCAACGACGAAATCCCGCTCTTTTCTTTAATACGGTATACCACGACAAACCTGCCTGTTGTCCTTCAAGGCAGATCATCTCAAAAAGTTTGTATTTATCTCGCTGTGGTTTTCCCCATTCATTATCATGGTATGCGAGATATTCAGGATCTTGAGTTACCCAATCACAACGTTGTTTATTCATTTGCTACATTCCTTGTTCTTTATAGGTGTTATTCATACAATTGATATCGCTCTTTATATACTGTATAAAAACACATGTAAATAGACTAAGAAAAAATCATTCTGCCTATTTGAGCATAGTTATAACAACGATTAAGGCACTATTTTTTTGATCAAGAGAAAATTGCCCGTATTCCTTGCTGTATATCTTTCGTCTAGAAGGTATACTGAAACCTTTCTTTTTATTCTATGTATCGCCATGCGGATATAACATGCAAAAGTTTGATACCAAAACCTTTCAGGGGCTGATCCTGACATTACAGGATTATTGGGCTCGTCAGGGCTGTACCATTGTTCAACCATTAGATATGGAAGTAGGAGCAGGTACCTCACACCCAATGACCTGTTTACGAGCATTAGGTCCAGAGCCTATTGCAGCGGCTTATGTTCAACCATCACGCCGTCCAACTGACGGACGTTACGGTGAAAACCCTAACCGTCTACAGCACTATTACCAATTCCAAGTTATCATCAAGCCATCACCGGATAACATCCAAGAGCTTTATCTTGGCTCTTTAAGAGAATTAGGATTAGATCCTACTATCCATGATATTCGTTTTGTTGAAGATAACTGGGAAAACCCAACATTAGGTGCTTGGGGATTAGGCTGGGAAGTTTGGCTCAACGGCATGGAAGTGACGCAATTTACCTATTTCCAACAAGTTGGCGGATTAGAGTGTAAACCCGTCACTGGCGAAATTACTTACGGTTTAGAGCGTCTGGCAATGTACATTCAAGGCGTTGATAGCGTTTATGACTTAGTTTGGTGTGATGGCCCATTAGGTAAAACCACCTACGGCGATATTTATCACCAAAATGAAGTGGAACAATCAACTTATAACTTTGAATATGCAGATGTTGACTTCTTATTCTCTTGTTTCGAACAATATGAAAAAGAAGCTCGTGAGTTGTTAGAGTTAGAAAAACCTCTGCCTTTACCTGCTTACGAACGTATCTTAAAAGCAGGTCACACTTTTAACTTATTGGATGCACGTAAAGCGATTTCTGTTACAGAGCGTCAACGCTATATTTTACGTATCCGTACTTTAACCAAAGCCGTCGCTGAAGCTTATTATGCTTCCCGTGAGGCGCTTGGTTTCCCTATGTGTAAAAAGTAAGAGGCTATTATGACAACTGAGACTTTCCTTGTGGAAATCGGCACAGAAGAGTTACCGCCGAAAGCGCTTCGTTCTTTAGCCGAATATTTTGCGACCCATTTTACGGCTGAACTGGATAACGCCAATATTACTCATGGTGATGTATCTTGGTTTGCCGCTCCTCGTCGTTTAGCCATCAAAGTGGCGAATATGGCGAAATCTCAAGCAGATAGGATCGTTGAAAAACGAGGCCCTGCTATAGCGCAAGCATTTGATGCTGAAGGTAAGCCAACTAAAGCCGCAGAAGGTTGGGCTAGAGGTAACGGCATCACTGTTGATCAAGCTGAACGTTTATCAACGGATAAAGGTGAGTGGCTCTTTTATCGTGCTGAAGTTAAAGGCGAAGCCGTTAACCAACTACTGGCTGGTATGGTAAGCAATGCACTGGCAAAACTGCCTATCCCTAAATTAATGCGTTGGGGTGATAAAGAAACGCATTTTGTGCGTCCAGTGCATACTGTTACTTTATTATTGGGTGATACCCTCATTGACGGTGAAATCTTAGGTGTACAAAGCGATCGTATTATTCGTGGCCACCGTTTTATGGGTGAAGCTGAATTTACTATCGATAATGCGGACCAGTACCCTGAAATCCTTTATGAACGTGGTAAGGTCATTGCCGATTACGAAAACCGTAAATCCATCATTCTTCATGATGCACGTCTTGCGGCTGAAAAACTAGGTGGTGTCGCTGATTTAAGTGACAGCCTAGTTGAAGAAGTCACTTCATTAGTTGAATGGCCTGTGGTGTTAACGGCAAAATTTGAGGAAAAATTCCTTGAAGTTCCGGCTGAAGCACTGGTTTACACCATGAAAGGCGATCAGAAATATTTTCCTGTTTACGATAAACAAGGTGCGCTATTACCTCACTTTATTTTCGTTTCTAACATTGAATCCTCTGATCCTCAACAGATAATCAGTGGTAACGAAAAAGTGGTTCGCCCTCGTTTAGCGGATGCGGAATTCTTCTTTAAAACTGACCGAAAACAGCGTTTAGAAGATAACTTACCACGCCTTGAAACTGTTCTTTTCCAAAAAGATTTAGGCTCTCTACGCGACAAAACAGACCGTATTCAAGCTCTCGCCGGTTTTATTGCTGAGAAAATGGGTGCTGATGTCAATAAAGCAACACGTGCTGGTTTATTATCAAAATGTGACTTAATGACCAATATGGTGTTTGAATTCACCGATACCCAAGGGGTTATGGGGATGCATTATGCTCGCCATGATGGTGAAGATGAAGAAGTTGCTGTCGCATTAAAAGAGCAATATCAACCACGTTTTGCAGGTGATGCACTACCATCTAACCCAGTAGCAAGTGCTGTCGCTATAGCTGAAAAAATGGATACGCTGGCGGGTATCTTTGGTATTGGTCAACACCCTAAAGGGGATAAAGATCCTTTCGCTTTACGTCGTGCTGCCCTTGGTGTGCTACGTATTATTGTTGAACAAGATTTACCATTAGATATTGAAGAATTAACCCAAGAAGCGGCTCGCCTATATGGTGACAAACTGACGAACAAAAATGTCGTCAGTGATGTCGTAGAGTTTATGCTAGGTCGTTTCCGTGCTTGGTATCAAGAGCTGGGTTATAGTATTGATACTATTCAAGCGGTATTAGCGCGCCGCCCAACACAACCTGCTGACTTTAACGCTCGTGTAAAAGCCGTTACTTACTTCCGAACCTTAGAAGAAGCAGCTGCATTAGCCGAAGCCAATAAACGTGTTTCTAATATCTTAGCAAAATCAGCAGATGTTAAGCTCAACGATAAAGTATTAGCCTCGGTGCTAAAAGCGCCTGAAGAAGTTCAGCTAGCGGCTAATCTTTCTGTGCTACAAGATAAGCTAGCCCCTCTATTTGCTGAACGTAAATACCAAGAAGCATTAGTTGAACTCGCCTCTTTACGTGATGTTGTGAATAACTTCTTTGATAAAGTGATGGTAATGGATAAAGACGAAGAAATTCGTATCAACCGTTTAACCATGCTACATGAATTACGCGAGTTGTTCTTAAAAGTCGCTGATATTTCTGTTTTACAATAAGTTATAAAACTTAGTCATACAACAACATAAAACCGGCATTGCGAAAGCAGTGCCGGTTTTTTTATTGGTGATTAATCAATTTATTATAAATAGTATGATGAGTAAGTTCGATGATCCTGATAGACTCATTATCAATAATATTAACAATAATATGTAATAAATTTTCAATATCTTCTGCGTGAAAAGATTCTATTTCCGTTTCTATCTCAATAGGAAAGCCATTTATTTTACTAAAGCTATAACCAAATAGTATAAAACCACCCTCTTTACTTAAATCAGCATTATTAATATAAACAAGGCGTTCACTATTTATAAAATGAATATTACTTTTATTATTATCTTCAAATGATACTTTAACTTTATTATTGGTGATCACTTCTAGCTTTTTGACCACTGCACTGATTTTATCTTCTATCTTACTTCGTAGATCAATAATAAAAGATGCTCTATTGAGTGAAGCTTTTATTTTTTCGAATATCTTATGTTCATCATTCATGGAAGATCCTACAAAATATGGGGTAATGATCAAATTTTTTAAAAAAGATATCATCAAGGCAGTGATTATCATCATTTAGGACGCGATAAAAATCAAGCTGTTCAAGATCTAATTTAAAACAATCTTCTTTTCCATATAAAAATGATGAAGAAAAAATCATTTGATCAAACACATACCAACGATTAATAGATGCGGAATTATAATAATATGTACCTAAATTATTAGTCTTCTTATCAGATAAGAGATACCAAAATGGGTTAAATAATAGTTTTCTTTTCTTTTTTATTAAATGATAATCTCTTGTCGCATACAATATATTAAGCATCGCATTAGAATAAGGCTCTGTATTATAATCCCCCATACAAATAAACTGAACATCATCTCCATTATTTTCAAAGAGTTTATTAATACTACTTCTTAATCCTGCAGCTGCCACTTCTCGAGTTGTATCATTAGCACTTAATATTGATGGCCAATGTGATAAAAAAAGGGTGATTATTTTTTGATGTTCGATTTCTTTAAATACAACAGCAACGCCTACCCTTACCATTCTATTATCAGGCTGGAGTTTAGTTAAAAACTTACTTGAAATAAACTCTAGTTTATTCATTTGATATATTAATGATATATCAATAATAATCCGGCCTATTTTTCCTGAGAGATCGATATACCCATTTTTAATTGAGTCGCCAACTGCTTAAAAGCGTAGCTCTCGTTTTCAGAAACCTCACTCAACACAATGATATCAAGCGTTTTTTTAATGATAAGTTCTTCAAGATATTTTTTCGCTAAGCCAACTTTTTCAGTCTTGACGTTCTGTTTTGATTTTGTCGGTGGAGATATTCCTATATTCCACCAGCATAAATTTAATTCCATTGTTATATTTTATATCCATTAAAATATATTTGATTTTTAATCACTAATAACTATTATTAAAACAATAAGTTAACTTTAACATGACAATTAGCTTTATAAAAACCAATAAAATGAATCAAGACAAATAAATATTTTAATTTTTATTTAAATAATATGTATATTAATAATAATAGAAAAGGTAACATCAAAATCAGTTACCTTTCACAATAAAAAACGTTATAACCCACTTTCTACCGTAAATATTTGCCGATAACCATCAATATCACGCATAAAAGCAATATACTGATCATTAGGTGAAAATACGACTGCGTCACCACTTGGTGCTTGTGCTGTTTTATCAGTTAATCGCGTTAATTCACCTGTTTTAGCATTACATAACATCACGCTATTATCACAAATAAAGGTGAGATATTCTCCGCTATAGCTCCAAGTGAATGCAGATTGAATATCCCATTGCTGTGAAGTGACCTGTCTAATCGCTTTGGTAGTTGGCGAAACGGTATATAGCTGGACAACACCATCATCATCTTTCATCAGAAAAGCAATCGCATCTCCTTGCGGTGAACTTCTTAACCAATGACGAGGTTGATTTAAAACACCGGGATATTTTCTATGGTGGGTATTCGTCAAGCGAATTTGTTCAATCCCTTGTGCAGGAGCTGGCATCGTCGTCTCTGTTCCTGCCAGAGGTTTATCACCTTCTAGACTGAAAGCATGATCATCATCTGGCAAATCAACTAAGAAGATATCAGCGACCTTCTCACCACTTTCACTGACCGTATCACCAATAAAAGCAATAGCCCAGCGCTGTTGTGAGCCATCAGCTTTGGTATAACCTTGTTTACCTATCCAACACTCTTCATAGGCTTTATTAATTTCATCACTGCCTTTTTGTGGATGAGCGACTGTTTGGCTTATCAAGGTACAGAAATATTCACCGTCATACTCACGAGGGTGCTTTTTCGCAACTTTAACGGCTTTGAGTGGCACTGCGATTGCAACATTACGTTGATCGAACTCACGCCCTAACTCATGCATTATGTGATCATTATAAGTAAAGCTTAAACGTGTACCATCAGGGCTAAACACATGCACATGGGTTCCACCACGTAACGCGCCAGCTTGATAAGGCGATGTCAGGGAACAAGCATCAATATTAACTGCACCAAGATCTTCCTGCTCATTAACAATCACACCGCGACGGTGATGAAAATCATAATGCCATAAATCATCGGGATTTTCTGGGCCATGAATAAAAGCATAACGTACCGGTGCCACAGGGCTGATTGTGGCAACCCCAACATGAGCACCTTGAGTGGCGGTGTAAATTATCTGTTGCTGTTTTGTTTTCGCATGAATTTTTTCTATGGTTAATCCTGTAAATGATCCACCATTGGGACGTACATCATAAACTAACCACTGGCTATCTGGTGTCCAAACATTTATATTGGTTAACTGATGATGACGACTATCAAATGTAATCTGTTGTTCCTGAAAAGACATAGTTATCCTTATCGGGAAATAAATTTCCACATTATAAAAACTAATTGATTTTACCTGGCACTAAAAAAACTCAGTCGAGACTTTTTCGCAAGGTGATTACTCTACCCTCACTAAACAGTCAAAAAATTAAAAAATCATGTTACTTAGTGTTCTTTATATTATTGGTATTACCGCAGAAGCCATGACAGGGGCACTTGCCGCTGGTCGCCGTAAAATGGATGTTTTTGGCGTTATCATCATTGCATCAGCCACTGCTATTGGTGGTGGTTCAGTAAGAGATATTCTTCTTGGTCACTACCCTTTAGGTTGGGTCAAACACCCTGAGTATATTGTCACAGTAGCTTGTGCTGCGGTGATCACTATTTGGGTCGCCCCCATGATGAAACACCTACGACGCTTATTTCTCATTTTAGACTCCATCGGATTGATGGTTTTTTCTATTATCGGTGCCCAAATTGCACTCGATATGGAATATGGTCCTATTATTGCTGCCATTGCAGCCGTGATCACCGGCGCTTTTGGTGGCGTTTTACGTGATATGCTGTGTAATACCATTCCCCTCGTCTTCCAAAAAGAGATCTATGCGGGTGTCGCATTTGGCGCCGCTTGGCTCTACATGGGATTACTGTTTTACACGCCACTCCCTAAAGATGTCGTGATTATTATTACGCTTGTTGCCGGACTCACGGCTCGGCTACTCGCTATCCGCTATAAGCTTGGCTTACCCGTATTTAATTATGAAAATCAAGATTAGCGAAACGGAGTAATAACAACAGCAATTATTGTAGATTCTGTGGGGTATCTCAAAGTATCATCTCTTTTCTCGATGATGATAAAAGGCAATTCCTATCACTGAGACGTTATTTGTATGTTAATATTGGGCTTACTCAATTTTTCTCTTATTTCAAAACAAAAAAATAGCTGAATTAAGAAAAAAATAGCCCTGTATTAAACAAGGGCACTGTATGTGCTTCGTGGTATGTGTATACTATAGGGGGATTTGCTCCCTAGACATACATTTATATTAATTCTCCAGTCAAATTCAGAAAGTCATCATGATCCAAGGAACACTTTATATTGTTTCCGCTCCAAGCGGTGCGGGTAAATCAAGTCTTATTCAGGCTTTATTAAAAACACAGCCTTTATATGACACACAGGTTTCTGTCTCTCATACTACCCGCCCAATGAGACCAGGAGAAAACCATGGTGAGCATTACTTCTTTGTCACTGAAGAAGAATTTAAAAGTATGATAGCAAGTGGAGATTTTATCGAACACGCTTGTGTGTTTGGTAACTATTACGGTACATCGGGTAAAGTTATCAAACAGATCTTAGCCAGTGGCGTTGATGTCTTTTTAGATATCGATTGGCAAGGTGCGCAGCAGGTACGTAAAAAGATGCCTGAAGCTCGCAGTATTTTTATTCTGCCACCGTCTAAAGAAGAGCTTTACCGCCGACTTCGCGGGCGTGGGCAAGATAGTGAAGAAGTGATTGCTAAACGTATGTCACAAGCTGTGTCTGAAATGGAACATTTTAATGAGTATGACTATTTGCTCATCAATGATGATTTCAATACTGCGCTTGCTGATTTACAATCAATCATTCGCTCAGAAAAATTACGCCTTGATCGTCAAACACTACGACATGGTGATTTAATCAGCAAATTATTGGCAGACTGAGACAAGTTTCAGTATTATGCCCAGTCATTTCGTTAATGGTGGAGTAACACAAATATGGCACGCGTAACCGTTCAAGACGCTGTAGAGAAAATTGGTAACCGTTTTGACCTCGTTCTGGTCGCAGCACGTCGTGCGCGCCAGTTACAAGTTGGCGCTAAAGATCCTTTAGTACCAGAAGAAAATGATAAAATGACGGTTATCGCACTACGCGAAATCGAAGAAGGTTTGATTAACGGTAAAATTCTTGATGCTCGTGAACGTCAAGAGCAGCAAGAGCAAGAAGCCGCAGAATTACAAGCGGTTTCAGCGATTGCGGAAGGTCGTCGTTAATCGTCTCATAAAATAGGGGTAGGTCTGCCTTGTACCTGTTTGAAAGCCTGAATCAAATCGTTCAAAAATACTTGCCACCTGAGCAAGTTGAACAACTCAAAAAAGCCTTTATCGTCGCCAGAGATGCCCACGAGGGGCAGACTCGTTCAAGTGGTGAGCCTTATATTACTCACCCTGTGGCGGTTGCCTGTATTCTTGCCGATATGCGATTAGATCATCAAACGCTAATGGCGGCATTGTTGCATGATGTCATTGAAGATACACCTGCAACATTTAAAGATATCGAAACTCTGTTTGGCAGTACGGTGGCAGATCTGGTTGAAGGCGTCTCAAAACTCGATAAATTAAAGTTTCGAGATAAAAAAGAGGCTCAGGCTGAAAACTTTCGCAAAATGATCATGGCGATGGTAAAAGACATTCGCGTTATTTTGATCAAATTGGCAGACCGAACTCACAATATGCGCACGCTGGGTTCACTACGCCCAGATAAACGTCGCCGTATTGCACGCGAAACGCTGGAAATTTATAGTCCTCTTGCTCACCGTTTAGGTATACACCATATTAAAACTGAGCTAGAAGAATTAGGCTTTGAGGCACTACATCCTAATCGCTACCGCGTGATTAAAGAAGTTGTTAAGGCAGCTCGTGGTAACCGTAAAGAGATGATTAATAAAATCCTCTCTGAAATTGAAGGGCGCCTTACAGAAGCGAGTATTCAATGCAAAGTTAACGGTCGCGAAAAACACCTTTATTCCATTTATCGTAAAATGTTGCTAAAAGAGCAACGTTTTCACTCAATTATGGATATTTATGCCTTTCGCGTCATCGTTAAAGATGTCGATACCTGCTATCGCGTGTTAGGCCAAATGCATAGCCTTTATAAACCTCGCCCTGGCCGCGTTAAAGACTATATTGCTATCCCCAAAGCTAATGGTTATCAATCCCTTCACACTTCGCTCATTGGTCCTCATGGTGTCCCTGTTGAAGTACAAATTCGTACCGAAGATATGGATCAAATGGCTGAAATGGGCGTTGCGGCCCATTGGGCTTATAAAGAGCAAGGTGAGCAGCCGGGGACAACAGCCCAAGTCAGAGCACAACGTTGGATGCAAAGTTTACTTGAATTGCAACAAAGTGCAGGTAGCTCTTTTGAATTTATCGAAAACGTGAAATCAGACCTTTTTCCTGATGAAATTTACGTTTTCACCCCAGAAGGTCGCATTGTTGAATTACCAACGGGTGCGACTCCGGTTGATTTTGCTTACGCAGTTCATACTGATATTGGTCATGCTTGTGTCGGTGCAAGGGTTGATAGACAACCTTATCCACTCTCACAGTCTTTACGTACCGGACAGACCGTTGAAATCATTACTGCGCCGGGTGCAAGACCAAATGCGGCTTGGTTAAACTTTGTCGTCAGTTCAAGAGCCCGTTCAAAGATAAGACAGTTGCTCAAAAATCTAAAACGTGAAGACTCTATTAATTTAGGTCGTCGTCTACTTAATCACGCTTTAGGCCATCATAAAGTGGCAGATATTCCGCTAGAAAATATTGAACGAGAGTTGAAGCGCATGAAGCTTCACTCAATGGACGATATTATGGCTGAGATAGGTTTAGGTAATGCGATGAGTGTTGTCGTGGCGCGTAACTTATTGATTGACAACCAACAACAAGAAGAACACACACATCTAAGCATAACCAATGACGAAACACCTAAATTACCTATTAAAGGGGCTGATGGTGTACTTATCTCATTTGCTAAATGTTGTCGCCCTATTCCTGGTGATCCTATTGTTGCGCACATTAGCCCTGGTAAAGGCTTAGTTATTCACCACGAATCTTGTCGTAATATTCGCGGTTATCAAAAAGAGCCAGAAAAATTCATGCCAGTTGAGTGGGATAAAGATATTGATGGTGATTTTATTACCGAAATCAAAGTCGATATGATAAACCATCAAGGTGCATTAGCGAATTTAACCGCAGCAATTAATGACGCTAATTCAAGCATTCAGAGCATGAATACCGAAGAGAAAGATGGACGCGTCTATTGTGCATTTATTCGACTGACAGCCAAAGATCGCATCCAATTAGCCAATATTATGCGTAAACTTCGTATCATGCCTGATGTATTACGTGTCAGCCGTAATAAAAACTAATTATGAATCCAACACGCTATGCCCGCATCTGCCAAATGATGGCGATGCGGCAACCTGATCTCACTGTTTGCCTTGAAGAAGTGCATAAATCTCATAATGTTGCTGCTGTAATACGCACTGCGGACGCGGTGGGGATCCCTAAAATCCATGCTATCTGGCCTGAAGAAAAAATGCGTATGCTGGTTTCTCCCGCAGCGGGCAGTAATAGCTGGGTAAATGTTAACACTCATCCAACCATTGCCGACGCCATCAACACTTTTCGTGCACAGGGCATGCAAGTTCTTGCGACCCATCTCTCAGATAAAGCGGTTGATTTTCGTGAGATTGATTACACACAACCAACCTGTATTATTATGGGGCAAGAAAAAACCGGTATATCACCAGAAGCTATCGCGCTGGCCGATCAAGATATCATTGTACCGATGATGGGTATGGTGCAATCTTTGAATGTTTCTGTGGCGAGTGCATTAATTTTATATGAAGCACAACGCCAACGTCAGGCGGCGGGCATGTATAATCGAACCGAAAGTGCATTAACTGCAGAAGAGCAACAAATTTTACTCTTTGAAGGTGGCTATCCAGTACTTGCTGAAGTTTCTCGTCGTAAAGGACTGCCTCGCCCTTATATTAATGATCGTGGTGAAATTGAAGCACCGGACTCATGGTGGGCAGAAATGCAAATGACACAAAAACAACTTAGGAAATTTAAACTGACGGAGTAACTTTCCCATGAAAGGAAAACTGCTTGATGCAATCCCCTTAACCACTCTTCACGGCGTAGGTGCAAGTCAGGCAGATAAACTGGCCAAAATAGGGTTAGTCACTGTGGAAGACTTATTGCTTCATCTTCCTTTACGCTATGAAGATCAAACCCATCTATATGCCATCAGCGATCTACTTCCTGGTATTCCAGCCACTGTTTCCGGTGAAATCTTAAGAACCGAAGTAAATTTTGGTCGTCGAAAAATGATGACCTGCCAAATTTCTGATGGTTCAGGTATTTTAACCTTACGCTTCTTTAACTTCACGGCAGCCATGAAAAATAACCTTGCTCAGGGTAAGCAAGTTATCGCTTATGGTGAAATAAAACGAGGAAGTCGAGGCCCTGAAATTATTCACCCCGAATACAAAATTAAAGTAGCTGGCTCAGAAGTTAAGTTACAAGAAACGCTTACCCCTATTTATTCAACAACAGAAGGCTTACGCCAGACATCATTGCGTAAATTAATAGAACAAGCCTTAACCTTACTTGATACTTGTGCCATTAATGAACTGCTTCCTGATCAATTTATTTATGGTTTACCGCCACTCGCTACCGCGTTACGAACCTTACATAATCCTCCCCCTGATATTGCATTTGCTGAACTTGAAAAGGGGCAACATCCTGCACAAAAACGGCTGATTATTGAAGAATTATTGGCGCATAACTTAGGTATGCTTAATGCTCGGGCAGGAGCACAATCCTATCGTGCAGAACCCTTACTAATGCCACATGGCTCAACATTACGTGAACAATTTCTTGCAACATTGCCCTTTACACCCACCACAGCACAACAGCGCGTCGTCCATGAAATAGAGCAAGATCTAGAAAAAAATTATCCTATGATGCGCCTAATTCAAGGGGATGTTGGCTCAGGTAAAACCTTAGTTGCTGCACTAAGTGCATTAAGAGCGATAGCCAATGGTAAACAAGTGGCTTTAATGGCGCCCACTGAGTTACTAGCGGAGCAACATGCCCTCACCTTTAGAAAATGGTTTGAGCCTTTTGGTATTCAAGTGGGGTGGTTGGCTGGCAAACAAAAAGGTAAAGCGCGAGAAGCACAACAAAATGCAATAGCTAATGGTGAGGTTTCCATCATTATTGGCACTCACGCCATTTTTCAAGAGCAAGTTAAGTTTCACTCTCTCGCATTAGTCATTATCGATGAGCAACATCGCTTTGGAGTACATCAACGCCTTGCATTATGGAAAAAAGGCGAAGAGCAAGGCTTTCATCCACACCAATTGGTGATGACCGCAACCCCCATTCCTCGAACACTGGCGATGACCGCTTACGCGGATATGGATACCTCCATTATCGATGAGCTACCTCCTGGTAGAACCCCAGTAACGACAGTGGCTATCCCTGACACTCGGCGAAATGACATCATTGAACGTATCAGGGTGGTTTGTAGCGAAGAAAATCGCCAAGCCTATTGGGTTTGTACGTTAATTGAAGACTCCGAAGTCCTTGAAGCACAAGCAGCACAAGTTATTTATGATGAGCTGACGATTGCCTTACCGGAAATCAAGATTGGATTGGTTCATGGTCGAATGAAGCCGGCAGAAAAACAGGCGGTGATGGCCGACTTTAAAGAAAACAAACTACAGCTTTTGGTCGCAACGACCGTGATAGAAGTCGGGGTAGATGTACCTAATGCCAGTTTAATGATCATTGATAACCCTGAACGATTAGGTCTTGCACAATTACATCAGCTACGAGGGCGTGTTGGTCGAGGTGCTGTGGCTTCCCATTGTGTCTTATTATATAAAACGCCGTTAACTCAAACTGCTCGTTTACGTTTACAAGTGCTCAGAGACAGTAATGATGGCTTTGTTATTGCACAAAAAGATCTCGAGATAAGAGGACCAGGTGAACTATTAGGAACTAAGCAGACGGGCAATGCTCAATTTAAAGTCGCAGACTTATTACGCGATCAGGCGCTTATTCCTGAAGTACAACGTATTGCTCGTTATTTACATCAACATTATCCTAAGCATTCGCAAGCGTTAATCGAACGCTGGCTACCTGCAAAGACCCAATATAGCCAAGCTTAAACGACACCGTTTAAATGGCTTAGAGCGCACTTGAGGGCTTAATACTTGTTATAAAAGAAAACGGCACAGACTTATCTGTGCCGTTCTCATTCGAACTAGATGAACACTGTCATCACCCTGCTATAGGCGTAAAGAATGGTAGCATCAGATATAATTTGATCACTATCGCATTCACTATATCAATAAAGAATGCACCGACCATCGGAACAACTAAGAATGCAAGATGAGAAGGACCAAAACGATCTGTCACAGCTTGCATATTAGCGATAGCCGTTGGCGTAGCGCCTAAACCGAAACCACAGTGACCCGCTGCCAAAATTGCCGCATCATAATTTTTACCCATAACACGGAAAGTGACAAAAATTGCATACAATGCCATTACTGCCGCTTGAACACCGAGAATAACCAACATAGGTATTGCCAGTGATGCCAGCTCCCATAATTTTAAGCTCATCAGCGCCATCGCTAAAAATAACGATAAACTAACGTTACCTAAAACAGAAACGGCTCTATCAAATACACGATAAAAACCGAGCATTGATAGACTATTACTTAAAATAACGCCAATGAACAGTACACACACAAAGGTAGGTAATGAGAAAGCCGTACCTTCTAGTAACTGAGATAAGAAAGTCCCAGCCATTAAACAGATAGAGATCATCGCAATGGTTTCCAATAACACCATTGAAGTGATCATTCTCCCCGTAGCGGGTTTCTCAAAGGCTGTAGGCATTTCATGATCATCACTGCCTGCGCCAGGGGTTGGAATGTTACGAATTAAATAACGCGCAACAGGGCCACCAATTAATCCACCTAACACTAAACCAAAGGTTGCACAAGCCATAGCCACTTCAGAGGCACTCATAAAGCCGTAGCTTTCAACGAATGTTTTCCCCCAAGCGGCACCCGTTCCATGACCACCTGATAAGGTGATAGAACCGGCTAATAATCCCATAAGAGGATCAAGGCCTAGCATTTCTGCTAATGCAATACCTACTGTGTTTTGAACTAAAAGTAATCCAACGACCACAAACACAAAAATAAATAGCGCTTTTCCTCCCGCTTTTAAGCTGGCAAGGTTCGCGTTTAAACCAATTGTTGCAAAAAAAGCGAGCATCAGTGGATCTTTTAAGGAGAGATCAAAGCTAATTTCCCAGTCCATAAATGATTTTAATGCAAGTAAAAGAGCTGCAACAAGTAACCCACCTGCAACGGGTTCTGGGATCGTATACCGTTCTAAAAAAGGAACAGATTTCACTAACTTACGTCCGAGTAAAAGAACCAAAGTGGCCGCGACTAGCGTGCCATAAACATCGAGATGATACATTTATGTACCCCGTCTTATTTGTTAATTTTGTATAAAAAAACTACGACGCTAAGTTCATCCATGAACAACGCCAAAAGCAGGTATACCCCGATTAGAAAAAAAAACGACGATAAACACAAGTTAAAACATATAAAAATGTGAGCGCCTCTTATGCATTTTGATAACATCAATTTTACGCAAACGATTGCTTTTGTGGCGCAGATCATTAAAATACGCTTTTTGCCAGATAAGAAATTCACATCATGGTTACTTCAGAAAATCGTAATTTGTCACAAAGTAGTCAGATTTCGCCCCAAAAAACGAGTGAGCTTCTATTCGCTTTAGAAGAAAAGCCTCCATTACCACAAACACTATTTGCGGCTTGTCAGCATCTATTAGCCATGTTTGTCGCCGTAATAACCCCTGCTATCTTAATTTGCCAAGCATTAGGGTTACCTGCACATGACACTCAACGCATTATCAGCATGTCATTATTCGCCTCAGGTATTGCATCACTGATCCAAATTCGAGCTTGGGGTCCCGTAGGTTCAGGTTTATTATCAATTCAAGGCACCAGTTTTAATTTTGTGGCTCCTCTGATTATGGGGGGGTTGGCATTAAAAAATGGTGGCGCGGATATTTCAACAATGATGGCGGCTCTATTTGGCACTTTAATGGTTGCTTCACTTACCGAAGTGCTATTATCGCGTTTTTTACATTTAGCTCGCCGGATTATCACACCATTGGTATCAGGAATTGTGGTGATGATTATCGGCCTTTCTTTAATTCAAGTTGGGCTTACTTCTATTGGTGGTGGTTACGCCGCTATTGAAAGTAACACCTTTGGCTCACCTAAAAACCTTTTATTAGCGGGTTCGGTATTAGTGGTTATTATTTTACTTAACCGCCAAAGAAATCCTTATTTACGTGTCGCTTCTTTAGTGATTGCTATGGCTGTCGGTTATATTTTGGCATGGTGGCTAGATATGCTACCTACACCGCCTGAACAACAAGAAACACCGATTATCACCGTACCAGAACCTTTCTATTATGGCCTCTCATTTGATTGGCATTTGCTTATCCCACTAATGCTGGTGTTTATGATCACCTCATTAGAAACCATTGGTGATATTACTGCCACCTCAGATGTTTCAGAACAACCCGTCAGTGGGCCACTTTATATGAAGCGCATTAAAGGGGGCGTATTAGCAAATGGATTGAACTCTATGGTTTCTGCGTTTTTTAATACCTTTCCAAACTCCTGTTTTGGGCAAAATAACGGCGTTATTCAATTAACAGGTGTGGCAAGTCGCTATGTGGGCTATGTCGTAGCAGCCATGTTGATTATTTTAGGGTTATTTCCCTCTGTGGCAGAATTTGTACAACGAATTCCTGAACCTGTACTAGGGGGGGCAACGCTTGTTATGTTTGGTACTATCGCTGCATCTGGGGTGCGTATCGTCTCTAAAGAAGCGCTAAATCGTCGTGCTATTATGATCCTCGCCATCTCTTTAGCCGTAGGACTTGGGGTATCACAGCAACCTCAAATATTACAGTTTGCACCAGATTGGCTAAAAACATTACTGTCATCCGGTATTGCTGCAGGCGGTCTAACCGCTATTATTTTAAACCTGATTTTTCCACCCGAAAAATAATAGCTGAAACACAATCCGGCGCTATTTCACTCTTTGATCGGAATAGCGCATTTAATAAATTGATTAATAACATTATTTAATTATTACTTAAGGCAACAAAATTATTATTTACTTTTAGGCAAGAATATCGGCTAGATAAAAGAGAATGTCATAATTACTCTTTTATTGATGAATACTTGAGCAAAAGTCAATTTTCAGGCATAACTGTATGATGTTTTGATGGAGTATAAAACAGGAGAAAGGTTATGCGCTGGCTGATAAAAAGTTTGGTATCTCTGATACTTATCGTTATTTTATTTATTATTGTGATTTATGCCTTTCTTCAAACACAATGGGGTGCGCAAAAAACCAGTGAATGGTTAACACAGTATAGTGATTATGACATTCGCTTTTCCGGTATTGAACATGATTTAACTCAACCAGAACAAATTGTTGTTTATGATCTGTCCATTAACCCCAAACAAGATAAAACCGCCGTATTAGCCCAATCAGCACAACTTAGGTTTAACTGGCAATTTTTTACTATGCCGTCTCATCTGCAAAAAATTACTTTAGAGAATGGTAAAATTATTTTAGCTAATAAAATAGCTCCCCTTCCTGTTAGTGCAGATATTCTCCAGTTTAAAAATATGCAGTTAGATAGCATGCCAACATCTAGCACAACATTCACCTTTAGCGCTAACAAAATAACGGGAGGTATCACACCTTGGAAACCTACCTCGACCGATCCTATTGGTGCGGGGCATTTTCAGTTTTCCATTGCTGATGGCATGATAGGAAAAAATAGCTTTAATAATTTTATCGTTGCTGGCGAATATCAACCAAATCGTATTTTGATTGAAAAATTAGCCACCCAGTTCCTTAATGGCTCACTCTCTTTATCAGGCCAATATCAAGATAACCAATGGCAACTTAATGATGTTTACTTAACCGGACTGCGTTGGCAATCCACAAAAACCTTAGAAGAGTTACAACAATCATTAAGTCAATCTCCAGTAATGACTATCAAGCAATTGAACATTGTTGATTTTACTGCCGAAGGGAAACAGTGGGCAATAAGTGGATTGGCTGGGCAGTTTTCTCAAATTGCGTGGAATAATAGCCTATCACTGACATCCGGTGAGCTAAACACCGATGATATTGTGTATAAAAATCAACATGTCACTGATGTGATCGCTAAGTTAAATCAGCAAGATGATTTATTTAACATAGATAATTTAAGCTTACGCTATGAAAAAGGGCTAATAAAACTAGCAGGACAATGGAACAGCGAGACAAAGACTTTAAATATTGAAGATGCAACACTCTCAGGTATTTTATATACCCTACCTGAGCAATGGCTCTCCTTCTTTGCTAAACCTATTGAGCAAGATGTGAAGAGTATCAATATTAAGCAGTTATCATTAAACCAATCTATCCTCATTGATATTAATCCCCTCTTTCCTTTTCAATTTACCGGCCTAACAGGCCAACTGAAAAATTTAATCATCGCCAAAGATGGGCAATGGGGATTATGGCAAGGCACCGCGACGTTAAGTGCTGATAGTGGTACATTAAATGGCGTAGAGCTTCGCCGCCCTGACCTAACATTAATCACACAACAAGATACTGCCATTATTCCACAGTTTTCTGCTTTCGTAGATAAAGGCATCGTGCGTGGCTCTGCTGCATTAGAACAAAACAATAACCAAAGACTATTTTCTCTTATCGTCAATGGGCTGAATGTGCCCCTCTCTTTGCCTAATAATATGGGTTGGAAATTATCGCAACCTACCGATGAAACAGGACAATTTACCTTAAAGCTTAAAGGCAACTTAGCCGCTGACGCTGTTATACCGACCTTAAATGGTACATTAATAGGTAAAAAAGATGACCAAACGCCTATCGATGACAGGATGCAAGACGGCGAAATAATAAATAATTTATCCTTTTGATGTTGATGGTTTAGCAGGCGCATAGATTGCGCCTGCTGCAAAAAGCGTTACAATGCAGACTCTTTCTATTTTCTTATTGCGGAGTTTTCATGTCTGATGACAATTTTTCCCTGCCAACAATCACTCTTGATGAATTTCAGCAAGCACCCTTAACCGCACTTGAAAATAGTAGTAGTGTCGAAGTGTGTGATAATAACCAAACTCCGTTATTTTATTGCCTATCAAAACAGGATTATGACACGCTAATGGGGCGTATTATGGATGCAGAATTAGCCGCCATTGTACTTGAACGTCGCCAAAAGAAACTCGATGAACTGGATTTAGAGTGATTGATTGCAGTGAGGAATAAAGCGGGATAAGCGCTAATTTCTCCCGCTATAGGCGCTTATTTAACTCAGAATGACAAAAGAAACAAACTAACGTTTTTTCTTTTTACGCCCCGGTTGTGCAAAGCGTTTACGCGTATTATTTTCCGTCTCTTTGGCTTTTGTTTTCGGAATATGGATCCCTAACGCTTTCGCATTACTACTTATCTGTTTCTTAGGTTTATTTTGCTTCTGTTTAGGGGCTTCAGAGCTTGATGCTTCAATAGCATCAAATAGCTTTATCAGCTCATCATCCGTTAAGTCACGCCATTCCCCGACAGGTAATCCCGCCAAACTAACATTCATAATACGGATACGTTCAAGCTTGGTGACTTCATAACCAAAATATTCACACATACGACGAATTTGACGGTTTAGACCTTGTACTAAGGTGATACGAAATACCATTGCAGCTTCTTTTTTCACCTTACATTTCTTGGTTTTTTGTCCCAGAATAGGAACACCCGCCCCCATACCGCGAATAAATTCATCAGTAATGGGTTTATCAACCGTGACCAAATACTCTTTTTCATGGGAGTTACCCGCCCGTAAGATTTTATTGACCAGATCACCATGGTTAGTCAAAAAAATCAGTCCCTGAGAATCTTTATCTAAACGACCAATTGGGAAAACACGGGTGCTATGGTTAACATAATCAACAATATTATCTTTCTCACCTTCATCTGTGGTACTGACGATACCTACAGGTTTATTCAGTGCGATCAACACCAGCTCAGAATTATCTTGCGCTTCAATTAATCGTCCATTCACTTTCACTTCATCGCCAGCCGTTACGCGATCGCCAATGCCTGCGCGCTTACCATTGATAAGAACCAGACCTTGCTCGATATAACGGTCGGCTTCACGACGTGAACAGATACCGCTTTCACTGATATATTTATTAAGACGAGTAGATAAATTGGTGTCCATGCTTCCCTCCGTAAACTGCGGAATATACCTCAATTAAGTGACGATAGAAACACTATTAGGTAGACACTAAAGCAGAGATTTCTCACTCCCCATTTCCATGATAAGAAAAAGGTAGAAAAAAAGAGAGATAAAAACAATAAATAACTTAATTTTCAATTAAATAGAGATTTATTATTTAGCACTGTTTATTTTGTGAGGGTAACACAATGTAAGTGCCGCTAAAAACCGCCCCCGTTCCTTCATCACCACAAATATCAACATCTAACTTAATACGTGCTTTGCTTCCTTTCGCTAATCGTCCTAAATCACCACTTAAATTTTCCATATCAGCAACGGCTGACGGCCGACCAGAGACTGGTTTACGATAACGAATATGCGCATCCACCAGCACAATATCGCCTTGCAGTTTATGCTCTTGCATTAACAACCAAATCAGCCCCCAACCGGTCAGTGTTGCTAAAGAAAACTGGCTACCGGCAAAAATAGTATGGTGTGGGTTTTGATTACCGGATTCAGGGATCGTGGTATAAAAACGGGTGCCCGTATATTGCGTAATACGTAACCCCATTTTTTCACTTAGGGGGATATGCTGATGCCACTGTTTTTGTAACTCCGCACACCAATCAGGACGATGGAGAATATCATCTAATGATTCAATACTTTTTTTCATAAAGTAATGTTTGATCGGGGTAGTTTGAGGACCTGTGACTAAACCACAATTCTCATAACCTAATTTTTCAAAGAAACGAACAGACTCTTCTCTGGCGCTACAAACAATACGCTTTACCCCTTCTTGGCGAGCTAAAGACTCTAACGCCATGGCAACTAAAGAGCCTAATCCTTTACCTTGAGCATCCTCACGTACCGCCATAAAGCGGATTGCACCTTCATTATCGGCATTTATATAGAGACGACCAATAGCAACGGGTTGCCCACTGTCATCAACCACCATCTGGTGATGCGCTAAGGTATCATAACCATCTTTTTCGGAGCCTTCGGGCTGATGTAACGGTTTACGAAGCATTTCCCAACGAAAAGTATAATAAGCTGCTAATTCTGCTTGCGTCTTAGGGGTTCGTAAATGATACATAGTAAGCTCCTATTATAATTCAACTAGACCTGCAACCAGAATGTTACTGGGCCATCATTAGTCAGGGTGACCTGCATATCAGCAGCAAATTGCCCTGTTTGGGTTTCTAAACCTTGTTGCTTACACTGCTCAACAAAATAGTGATATAAATTTTCAGCCATTTCAGGAGGCGCTCCGTTAGAAAAACCCGGTCTCATCCCTTTTTGGGTTTCGGCAGCCAGTGTAAATTGCGATACGACTAATAGGCTACCACCTGCTTGTTGTACATTCAGATTCATTTTGTCATTTTCATCACTGAAAATACGATAACCACACACTTTTTTACACAATCTTTTTGCTTTCTGTTGGTTATCGTCTTTTTCTACTCCTAATAGCACGAGTAAGCCGTGATTAATGGCGCCAACAGTCACACCGGCAATATCGACTTTCGCTTGTGTCACTCTTTGGATTAACGCAATCATACTGTATTCCTGATTAACACCGAATATGTGTTTATAAAAAAGGATAACAAATTCAATTAATTGTTATCCTATTACAACGTTATTCTGTTACTGGGAGAGTAAAATCATGATCTTTAAAGTATTCAACAATCGTATTTTTATCTACGACATGAACGCCTTGAATACCTAGCGCAATGGCTGCATCGACATTGGTTTGTAAATCGTCAAAGAAGACAGCATCTTGTGCTTCAACGCCTTCGGACTGTAGCACATATTTATACACTTCAGGATCTGGCTTTCTCATACCGATATCTTGGGATAAATAGAGAAAGTCCGCTGAAGCGGCGATTTCAGGATAGTGCTGAGGCCAATAATCTTGATGTAATCGATTAGTATTTGACAATACCACCACACGATGACCTTGCTCTCTTAGCTTATTCATTATATCTATGACTTCTGGGCGAACAGCGATAAAAATAGCCTGCCATCCTTCCGCAAACTGTTCAAAACTCAGTCCAATACCAAGCTCAGCACAGACAGCTTCTGCAAATTCTATATCCGTAATATTGCCTCGTTCGTGTAATTTAAAGGTTTCCCCAGTCGTAAAATTATCTTTTATACTGGCTAATGGAACCCCACTGAGTTTACTCCACACGGCAAAAACACGATTGAAATCAATATCGATAATCACATTACCCATATCAAAGATATAAAGCATAAATTCTCTCCATAATAGAAAACTCGTTTTACTTTAATCATAAATTGCTTGAGTGAATAGGCTTAAACGATAAAAAATACCAAATTCACACCTAATTTTTTGAAAAACATAAAACCAGAAGGGGAAGAGACGAAAAATAAGACGAGAAGCATCCTTATCTATAAAGGAATTGCCATGTGATGATAAGGTACTCTCTCCCCATTTATTTTCCTATGATTTTAAAATCATCATGCAACTGTGCCCAATGTAATACTAATTTCTCTTTATGCTCATCAAGCATTTAAAATGCCATGTAGCTGAATATTAAGGCCTTCCACTTTCTCGATTTGTTTATTCATACCTTATTCCTCTGTTTTAAACCAAAAGTCGAGATCATCCCCATCATCTTTCAAATCAATTTCGCTTTTATTCGCTATCACAGTACTTGCAATCATAGGGTTTATAATTAGAATTTTTAGCCTTAATTGATAACTCTAAATCTAGTCCTTCTAATACTCTTAATAAGCTAGCATTATAGGTATATCAGCGTATTATCCGAACTCACTTATCCATGCTAATGCACAACCATATGAAGATATTACTATTAGATATGAGAGTATATCTTGGGATCACATTTGTGCAGGAATGTCAGGTGATAGTATTAGTCAAAACATTTAAGATTTCTCAACAAAAAGTGATGTGGTTCTTGATTTTTCATCAATAGATATTTTTATATGTATATTATCTTTAACCCATAGCTCTTCTTTATAGAAATCATCATATGTCAAGGTGAATCCATTTTTAGATAGATTATCAATAAGAGCTATGTTCTTTTCAGGTTTTATATTAAAAAAAATAACATCATTGGACTCATTTGAATTTCCATCGATGGGTCTATAGATAATGATATATTCATCTGATATAAAATCTATTTTTTTCACCTCATCAAAAGTGTATAGGTAATAATAAACAAAATTTAGCTTGGTATATTCTCTGTCACCAGGAAACATCAGTAAAATGATGGTCGTCATTAAAGATAAAACCAATAATATTGGAAAAACAAAAAATTTATTCAATTTTAATCCATTCACTTTCATCTCCAATGTTTATTCCTGTTGTATCTTTTACATGAATTAAAATACTATTATTTCTAATATCTTCTATCGGTTTTACGCGATCCAAATAGCATGGTAATGAAACGAAGTAAGGTCTTGCATTATTTGGATAAATAGCAGGATCAGGAAAAATTAACGGTTTGAAAAGCTTATTTTTATATTTACCAATAGAGCCATAATAATCCCAGCGATGATAAGCCTCTTCTTTACTTAATACTGTTAAATATGTCATTGGGTCTACGTCACTAACATAGTCTCCTGCGGTTAGAACACCCATTAAAGTGGATGCATCTTCACCTTTTGCATGACCTTTATCTATCCATCCAATTTATTTAGTATAGATAAGTCTGCCTCTATCAATATCTGATCTTTTTGTCATTATCACTTATCTTTTGTTATTACATTTTAGTTTTAGATAAGACCGTATTATGTTAAAAAAGCCAGTAAATTACTGGCTTTTTAGTGTTATAAAAATAAAAACGGCAACGCATCCCAAAAATATCAAACATGAGTCCAGTCCTCTATTTTTAGTCCTTCAACTCGTGAAAATTCACGGGTATTATTTGTTACCAATATTGCATTAACCGCGACAGCATGACCAGCAATCGCGCTATCATTATTTCCTATGGGCAATCCCACATCAGATAAGCATTTTTTTATCACGGTAGTTGCGTCTACCGCCGCTTTATCCCATGCCAAAATCGCGTCAACGCGTTCACAGAAAGCATCAACCAAACGATTGTGTTTAGGTGATGCTTTTTTTCCTATTGCTCCAAAGCGCATCTCTGAATAAGTAATCGTTGATATGACAATAGTATCGTGGTTCATTACACATTTCTGAAGTTTTTCGAGCAAAGAAATAGGTTGCTCACGCATGATAAAAGAACAAATGTTTGTATCAAGCATATAGACTTTTTTCACAGAATAACTCGTCCTTCTTCAATAACATCATCGCGTTCAAGCAAGAAATCACTGTCGGCTTTTTCTTCGTTTTGTAATGAAATCCAGTTAGGTTTTACAGGGCGTAAAATAATACAATCCCCATCTCGGCTTATCTCGAGTTCATTGACACCATCAAAATCGAAATCTTTAGGTAAGCGAATGGCTCGGTTACTTCCGTTTTTAAATACAGCTACAGTTCTCGTTCTCATATTAGATACCTCTTACGTTAGCATATGCCAAATATATGCCTTCGTGTGACATATGTCAACATATGCATGGTATGTAAGACCCGAGTACCCGATCAAACACCCAAAACCATACTGAAAGTTTAGAACGGTTTCTGTGCTGTTCAATGGCATTTTTAACATCTCTTTTTTAAACTTAAAAATGCGATTAACGTTTTTAAAAGTAGTCAATGATTTATGAGATATCGGATGAAAGCGAAAAAAGTAAAACCCGAGACTGAGATGCGCAAATGAAAAAGGCTCAACCAAATGGTCAAAAGGAAAAATCGGTTTAGTCCGGCGCAAATAGAACTATGGAAAAAGGAGCAAGAAGACCAAGAACAACGAGATGCCTGGCTTACTGAAAGTGAAGAGGCGATAAAACGTCATATGAAAGACTTATAACGTTTAACATAAAAACCTAATGCCTCAATGTGGTACTAATCAAAACAGAACGAAGCGACAACATCTTCTTGTCTTTGCTTTTCTCCATGATCGGTTATTGTGCCTTAGCTCGTGCAACTAGCTAAGTTGGATACTTCTGGTTAGGTTGGGCTTCTTTCGATGGTGCAATCCAAGAAATCCCTAGTCCGTTAATTGGTGCTCTTATCAGGTACGCACTGTAATTTTTCGATACCGCAAGGGTAGAGCTGGGATCACTTCACAGAAGTAACGGGGTTTTATAAACTCAGGGCGCTTAACGCGCCCTAAGAATTATATTATCAGAATAACAAATTAGTCTTTGCTACGATAAGCACGACGACGATCGTTTTCTGAGAGATGACGTTTACGTAAACGAATAGATTGTGGAGTCACTTCCACTAATTCATCATCATCAATAAACTCTAATGCTTGTTCTAATGTTTGCTTGATATGTGGCGTCAGCGTTGTCGCTTCATCCGTACCAGAAGCACGCATATTTGTCAGTTTTTTACCTGTTAAGCAGTTTACTGTTAAGTCATTAGAGCGAGTATGAATACCAATAACTTGGCCTTCATAAACTTCTGCACCATGAGTAACAAATAACTTACCACGATCTTGTAAGCTATATAGCGCGTAAGCAACGGCTTTACCCTGACCATTAGAGATCATCACACCATTATTACGACGACCGATTTCACCTGGGCGCACATCGTCATAATGACTGAATGTTGCGTACAGTAAACCAGTACCTGATGTCATCGTCATAAACTCAGTACGGAAGCCAATTAAACCACGGCTAGGGATAATGTAGTCTAAACGTACACGTCCTTTACCATCTGGTTGCATGTCGCGCATTTCACCTTTACGCTCACCCATCGCTTGCATCACATCACCTTGGTGCTGTTCTTCAATATCGATAGTGACTTGTTCGAAAGGCTCTTGTTTACGACCATCAATCTCGCGGAAGATAACTTTCGGACGAGATACGGCTAATTCGTAACCTTCACGGCGCATATTTTCAATCAGTACTGATAGGTGTAATTCACCACGACCTGATACACGGAATGCATCTGGATCTTCAGTCTCTTCAACACGCAGTGCTACGTTATGAACTAACTCTTTTTTCAGACGATCTAAAATCTGACGAGAAGTAACAAACTTACCTTCACGACCACAGAATGGTGATGTATTAACACAGAAATACATGCTAACAGTAGGCTCATCAACGGCTAATGCAGGTAATGCTTCCACAGCACCTACTTCGCAAATCGTATCAGAAATATTTAATTCACCTAAACCTGTAATCGCAATGATGTCGCCAGCTTCTGCAACGTCAACATCGATACGCTCTAAGCCTAAATGACCTAATACTTTACCTACTTTACCGTTGCGGGTATTACCTTCGCTATCGATGATAGTCACTTGTTGATTAGGTTTTACTTTACCGCGCTTAATACGGCCAATACCGATAACACCCAGATAGTTATTATAATCTAACTGAGAAATCTGCATCTGGAAGGTCCCCTCCAGATCGACTTTTGGCGGCTCTACATATTTGACGATAGCTTCATATAATGGAGTCATATCATCAGCCATGTCATTATAATCTGTTCCCGCAATACCATTTAATGCTGATGCATAGATAATTGGGAAATCCAGTTGTTCGTCAGTCGCACCTAAGTTAACAAACAGATCAAAGACCTGATCAACAACCCAGTCAGGGCGTGCACCTGGACGGTCAACTTTGTTGATAACAACAATAGGTTTTAAGTTGTTAGCAAACGCTTTTTGTGTCACAAAGCGAGTTTGTGGCATTGGGCCATCCATCGCGTCAACCAGCAATAGAACGCTGTCTACCATAGACATAACGCGTTCTACCTCACCACCGAAGTCGGCGTGTCCTGGGGTATCTACGATATTAATACGATAGTCATTCCATTTAATCGCTGTATTTTTCGCAAGAATAGTAATTCCGCGCTCTCTTTCGAGATCATTAGAGTCCATCACGCGCTCAGCAACGGTTTCACGTTCACCGAACGTGCCAGATTGCTGTAGTAATTTATCGACAATAGTAGTTTTACCATGGTCAACGTGGGCGATGATGGCGATATTACGCAAGTTTTCGATCACAAAATTTGCCTCAGGCATTGTAGAAATAAGCGTGTTATTGTACACGCTTTAGACGAGAGACTAAACAAGATCACAATAATGATTGCTTAACAATATGCAATTAATTGAATTGTGATCCTTTTCACGCCTCAGAAATAAGTCGTCTTGAACCGATCGCACCAAAATTGTGCAACTATTCAGACTTAATTTGCACCAAATTTGTGCAATAATTAAAAAATCACGGGGGATATTCTACACTAAACTTCATCAATACAGTATATATCCCTTTTTAGATAAGTTGGCATGCTTTTCGCAATAGAGTTTAGGTGAGCAAAAAATTCACCGAAAAATGTGTAAGGCCACTGCACTTAATAAAACCATTCGCCAGGAGAGTTACTATGTCCCTTGAACATGTGTTATCCATGATTGAAGAACATAAAGTTAGATATATTGACTTACGTTTCACTGATACCCGCGGTAAAGAACAACATATTACTATTCCGGCGCATCAAGTTAACGATGATTTCTTTGAAGAAGGAAAAATGTTCGACGGCTCCTCTATTGGTGGTTGGAAAGGCATTAATGAATCAGATATGGTGCTAATGCCTGATGCTACAACAGCGATGCTTGACCCATTTTTCCAAGATCCAACATTAATTATTCGTTGTGATGTTTTAGAGCCAGGCACTATGCAAGGTTACGATCGTGACCCGCGCTCTATCTCAAAACGTGCAGAAGACTACTTAAAATCAAGTGGTATCGCTGACACCGTCCTATTTGGCCCTGAACCTGAATTCTTCCTTTTTGATGATATTCGTTTTAAAAATGATATCTCTGGTGCTTCTTATGCCATCAATGATATTGAAGCAGCATGGAATACCAATACACAATATGAAGAAGGTAACAAAGGTCATCGCCCAATGGTAAAAGGAGGTTACTTCCCTCTCCCTCCGGTTGATTCCTCACAAGATATTCGCTCGACCATGTGTAATATCATGGAAGAGATGGGCTTAGTGGTTGAAGCACACCACCACGAAGTCGCAACTGCAGGTCAAAATGAAGTGGCAACCCGCTTTAATACCATGACCAAAAAAGCAGATGAAACTCAAATTTATAAATACGTAGTACAAAACGTCGCTAACGTATTTGGTAAAACCGCGACCTTTATGCCAAAACCTTTAGTGGGTGATAATGGCTCAGGTATGCACTGCCACATGTCACTGTCTAAAAATGGTGTCAATTTATTTGCTGGTGATAAATATGGCGGATTATCTGAAATAGCGCTGTATTACATCGGTGGTATTATCAAACATGCTCGTGCATTAAACGCATTTACTAACCCAACCACTAACTCATATAAACGCTTAGTGCCGGGATTTGAAGCCCCTGTTATGCTGGCTTATTCTGCCCGTAACCGCTCAGCATCTATTCGTATTCCAGTAGTCGCTAGCATGAAAGCACGCCGTATCGAAGTGCGTTTCCCAGATCCTTTAGCTAACCCTTACCTTGCATTTGCAGCTCAATTAATGGCGGGTCTTGATGGTATTATCAATAAAATTCACCCAGGTGATGCCATGGATAAAAACCTCTATGACTTACCCCCAGAAGAAGCTAAAGAGATCCCAACAGTGGCAGGTTCATTAGAAGAGGCGCTTAATGCTCTTGATAATGACCGTGAATTCTTAACCCGTGGCGGTGTATTCACTGATGATGCTTTAGACGCTTATCTTGAGCTATTACGTACTGATGTGCAGCGTGTTCGTATGGCACCACACCCACTTGAATTTGAAATGTATTACAGTGCGTAACGCACAATAGTTAACGTACTTACTTTGCTTATGATTTTTTTGTTGCCGTGAAGCTATTTTGCCCATCTTCGGATGGGCTCTTTTCTCTCTAATGAGGCATCTGTTAATAAATTACGCATCTGTTCATTTATGAAAAAAAAGGTAAGATGCACTAAAATGGTGCAATGGGAGTATTCAATATGGAAACGGCGGATTTACCTGATAACACACTTATTTTGGATTCATTAATCCACTCAGTATTGGTTATCAACCAAGAGTTTATTATTTGCTATGCAAACCATGCTGCATTGCAATTACTGGCTCAAAGTCGTCGCAAATTATTTGAAACCCCTTTTAGCTCACTGTTTAGTTATTCCTCTTTTGATGAACAGTTAATGCGTGAAACATTAGCAAATGGGCAAAGCTTCACTGATAACGAAGTGATTTTGGTTATTAATAACCAATCACACACTATGTCGCTCAGTGCCCAGCCTATTTCCGAACAACACATTTTGTTGGAGCTGGCGCCTATGGATAGTCAACGCCGGTTAAGCCAAGAGCAGATACAACAAGCACAACAAATGGCAGCGAGGGAATTGGTTAGGGGACTGGCACATGAAATTAAAAATCCACTCGGTGGATTACGAGGGGCGGCTCAATTATTAGCAAAATCATTACCTGATCCTGCGCTGACTGAGTATACCCAAGTCATTATTGAACAAGCCGATCGCCTAAGAGCGCTTGTGGATAGGTTACTCGGCCCACAACATCCCGGCACCAAAACCTTTCAGAGTATTCATCATGTTGTAGAGCGTGTTGCACAACTTATCACATTAGAATGCCCTGAAAATGTCACCTTACTCAAAGATTACGATCCTAGTCTACCTGAGCTTTCACACTATCCGGATCAGATTGAGCAGGTCTTGTTAAATATCACCCGCAATGCATTACAGGCAGTGGAGAAAACTGGGGGAACTATTATTTTGCGAACCCGAACAGCGTTCCAAGTCACACTGCAGGGTGAACGTCATCGACTGGTGGCTCGCATTGATGTGATTGATACTGGTGCGGGTATTCCTCCTCATCTACAAGACACGCTTTTTTACCCGATGGTCAGTGGCAGAGAAGGCGGAAATGGCCTTGGTTTATCCATTGCACGTAGCTTAGTCGACCAACACGCCGGTAAAATTGAGTTTACCAGTTGGCCGGGAAATACCGAGTTTTCTATTTACTTGCCAATAAAATAGGAGATAACCAATGCAAAAAGGAAATATATGGGTTGTCGATGATGATAGCTCTATTCGCTGGGTGCTTGAGCGAGCTATTACACGAGAAGGCCTTACATGTAAAACCTTCGAACACGCTAATGACGTCCTCAGTGCACTCAATAGTGAACTTCCCGATGTATTATTATCAGATATTCGTATGCCTGATATTGATGGTTTATCTCTATTAAAAAGCGTTAAAGAGCAACACTCTACGTTGCCGGTTATTATCATGACAGCGCATTCTGATCTTGATGCCGCGGTAAATGCTTATCAGCAAGGGGCATTTGATTATCTCCCCAAGCCTTTTGATATTGATGATACACTTGCACTCATTCATCGTGCTATTACGCACTATCGAGAGCAAAAACAACCTAATACAACAGAAACTAACCTTCAATCTGTCTCTGACATGATTGGCGAAGCCCCTGCGATGCAAGAGGTTTATCGCATTATTGGTCGCCTTTCTCGCTCATCAATTAGTGTGCTTATCAATGGCGAGTCGGGTACTGGTAAAGAATTAGTTGCACATGCTCTTCATCGCCATAGTCCGAGAGCACAAGCCCCTTTTATTGCACTCAATATGGCGGCTATTCCCAAAGACTTAATTGAATCAGAACTTTTTGGTCATGAAAAAGGGGCATTTACTGGTGCATCTCAAGTACGCCAAGGCCGTTTTGAACAAGCAAATGGCGGTTCCCTCTTTCTTGATGAAATTGGCGATATGCCACTGGATATTCAAACCCGCTTATTACGCGTCTTGGCTGAAGGACAATTTTATCGTGTTGGCGGTTATGCCCCTGTGAAAGTCGATGTGCGTATTATTGCCGCGACTCATCAAGACTTAGAAAAACGCGTAATGGAAGGTGATTTTCGTGAAGATCTCTACCATCGACTCAATGTAATACGTATTCAATTGCCCCCACTGCGTGATAGAACAGAAGATATTCCAAGCTTAGCGCGTTATTTTCTCCAAAAAACCGCTCGAGAGCTTGGTGTTGAAACCAAAGTGCTCCACCAGCAAAGTTTACATTGCATGATGGAATACCACTGGTCAGGTAACGTCAGACAATTAGAAAACGTATGTCGTTGGTTAACGGTTATGACCGCTAGCCAAGAGATTATGCCGCAAGATTTACCTCAAGAGATCCGCCAATCAGATGAGAAGAGCAAATCGATACCTCGAGTCTCCTCTCAACATTGGTCACAACATCTTTCATTATGGGCGGATGAGGTATTCAGTGAAGGCAAAGAAAATATTCTTAATGACGCTCTACCGCAATTTGAGCGCACCTTACTACTCAGTGCGCTTTCCTATACAAAAGGCCATAAACAAGATGCTGCTCGTTTATTAGGATGGGGAAGAAATACGCTGACACGTAAATTAAAAGAGTTAGGTATAGAGGAGTTTTAAGTCACTCCCCTCCCTTTTATTTTTGCCCACTAAATCACTCGAGAGAATTGGCGTTGGCGCATTTGATTACGTAAATAAGTATCAAAACACATACAAATATTACGGATCAATAAACGTCCTCTTGGAGTGACCTGAATTTTTTCTGCGCTGATCTCCACCAATCCATCTTCTGCCATTGGTGCAAGCAATGCTAAGTCTTCTTTAAAATAATCTTGGAAATCAAGCTGATATAGATTTTCAATCTCAGTAAAGTTAAGATGGAAATTACAAATCAAGGTCTTAATAACATCGCGACGAATACAATCATCATGAGTTAGAGAGAGTCCACGCCACAACGCATGCCCTTCGCTATTTACGCGAGCATAATACTCTTTTAGCACTTTTTCGTTCTGCGCATAGTGATCACCCAGCATACTGATAGCTGAAACGCCCATTCCCAATAAGTCACACTCTTCATGAGTGGTATATCCTTGGAAATTACGATGTAGAATACCTTGGCGTTGTGCAACCGCTAATTCATCATCAGGCTTAGCAAAGTGATCCATACCAATAAACTGATAACCATTTGTGGTGAGTGTGGTGATAGTCTCTTGCAAGATCTCTAACTTTTCTTCTGCAAGTGGTAAATCTTCATCTTTAATTTTACGTTGTGCGGCAAATAAATTAGGTAAATGGGCATAATTGAACACACTTAAGCGATCAGGGGACAATTCAATCACTTTTTTTAACGTAAAAGCAAAACTTTCTTTAGTCTGTTTAGGTAGCCCATAGATCAAATCAATACTGGTAGAATGAAAGCCCACTTCACGCGCTCTTGCTACTAATGAAAAGATAAATGCTTCATCTTGTTCACGATTAACTTTTTGTTGTACCTCTTTATTAAAATCTTGCACCCCCATACTTAGGCGGTTAAATCCCTCATTGTGTAAATGATCAATAACATCTAACTCAATCTCACGGGGATCAATTTCAATAGAGAGCTCAGCATTTTCCACAAAATGAAAATGTTGTCTTAATAAAGCGACTAAGCGACTAATTTGCTGTTTATCAAGAAAAGTGGGAGTACCGCCCCCCCAATGCATTTGGGTCACTTTTCTATTTTTAAAATAGCGAGCGCGATTAATAATTTCTTTTTCTAAAACATCAAGATATTCATCAGCTTTATGTTTATGGCGCGTGATAATTTTATTACAACCGCAGAAATAACATAACTTATGGCAGAAAGGAATGTGAATATACAGTGACAGAGGTCGTTCGGGATAACGCTTTGTTGCTTGTTCGAAATCCGCATCACTATATTGCTGATTAAATTCCAATGCCGTTGGGTATGATGTGTAGCGCGGACCTGAATAGTTATACTTATGGATCAGGTCAAGATCCCAAATAATTGTTTGTTCTGACATGCTTCTACCTTCCAAAAGTGAACCGCCGATGTGCCATACCAGCCAACAGACATTATGACCACCAGAAATAATAGTGTAACCAATAAATGCTTAACTGAACACGAGAGAAAAAAA
The DNA here is from genome assembly GCF_963886535.1 of Proteus sp. G2675. Lineage (NCBI taxonomy): Bacteria > Pseudomonadati > Pseudomonadota > Gammaproteobacteria > Enterobacterales > Morganellaceae > Proteus > Proteus sp. G2675. The sequence continues at coordinate 162,264 of NZ_CAWPCB010000009.1, read as the reverse complement.
GATCCTGTTTTTGATCTTTTCACTCTATCTGTAAATAATCACTCAAGTAAAAAATATGATATAGATCACATTAAACGGAAATAGTATTACTGTTAAAATTTATTTATGAATAAATTAAGTTTATTCAATATGTTAGTAGCGCATTTTAATGACACATCTTTTTTCGATTATTTTTATAACACATTAAAAAAAATATATTACTCAAAATACACTTTAAAATAAATAAATATATCGTTTTATTAATTTTATTATATTTTTATTCTCTCATAATTCGATAGTTATAATTATAATGATAATTAGCCCTTTACCTAATTTATAATATTACATACTCTATATTTAAACATTGATTAATATCCAATTAAGTCGTGTTTTGATTTAAATTTGAGGCTCAGTAAAAGAATAAAGGTCGCTATATTACAAGGAAAGATAGCACTCCCCATTACCTTTTCGCATTCATTCTGATATTTCTCTTATTTAATCGTCTCTTTATATATTCCGAATTAAGGATTATGCGCCACGGAAGGAAATGGACAATCAACCAAGGATGGTTAGTTCTCTGCGATATATCATTTCCCCCCCTTAATGTTTCACTCTCAAATCAGTAGTCGCACGCTGTTTATATAAAATGCAGATAAAATCGCCCAATATAAATAAGAATAATTATTATTTATAATAGATAAATAAAAACGCGGCTTATATTTACAATATAAACCGCGTCTTTTAAAAGAGTAATCACTATAACAAACTGTTATTGTCCCTCTTTTTCATAGTGGGGAGAGCGAGGACCATATAAGATCCCATTGGCATGTCCAGCAGAGAGTAAACGCACACTTGCTACTCCTGCAATTTCGTGACTTTTATCTGCAATAGTATCAACAATTTGAGTCACTACTGCAGAAACTAACATGCCCACCAAACCATTCGATGCTGTATCCCCTTCTGCACTCGATGCACTGGCATGTCCACTCCACAGTAAGGCACCATTACGTAAATCAACCAATTTAGCACTGGCACTGACACGCGTCTCACTGGCGATCACTTGATAAGAAGTACCATATTGGGTGACATCCAAATAGAGCACAGAATCCGCACCAAAAATCTCACGTAACTTACTAGGACTCACCGCTTGGATATCGCTTCCTGTTGACAAACCATTTTGTTTAAAGGTCTCTTCAACAACGGCGACAGGAAAAACATAATAGCCAGCTTCCGCCAAAGGATAAGTCACTTGAGATAAAAAACTATGGGCAGCTTCTACTTCTGGAGTCTGATTTTTAGGTAACAGCACTAAAATGCTTTTTGGTTTACTTGCTTTAAAGGCGGTATAGTCTGTTTTGACTGGCTCTGCACATCCTGATAACACAAAAGCAAATGCCACAAAAACTAACGTTAAAATGCGATTCATTTTTGTGCTCCCTTATTTTTCATCAGAAAATCCATAAACTTTGCTGATTCAGGATAAAGGGTTTTCTCCTGATCAAACTCACTCATGGCTAAGTCTAATGCGCCAGTGGTCACATATAACATGCCCAAATGTGCATGTAACCCCGGTGGAACGCCTAATGATTTCGCTCGGGCAACCTCGATGCTTTTTTTCAATGCATCGATTTGCGCATGAGGATCACTTTCACTTTGTTGATAATATTGATATACCACCGTTTGATAACTATCCCAGTTATAAAGAGGCTTTGGCGCTTGGCACCCAACCAATAACAACGAGGCAAATAGCAACCCCAGCAATGATTTTGACATTTTTATATCCTTATAAAATTGGGGTTACTGCTCAGGCTGCCAAGCATGGCTTTCAATCCCTGCAACTAAATTATTCACCGCTTCACGAATGGCTAAATCAAGCACTTTACCATTAAGTGTTGAGTCATAACTTGCTGTGCCACCAAAACCAACAATCTCACGATTAGAAAGCTCGTATTCCCCCGCACCTTGCGTAGAGAACACCACTTCAGAGGTATTCACATTCACAACATTTAAGTTCACTTTGGCATAAGCAACTTGGGTTTTTCCACGTCCTAAGATACCAAATAGTTGGCGATCACCTACTTCTTTGCGACCAAACTCTGTCACATCACCAGTAATAACGTAAGTTGCGCCTTTTAATTGCTGACTTTGGCCTTTAATCTTCGCTTCTTGTGTTAACTCCGTTAAGTTAGCGCGATCTAAAACATTAAAACGGCCTGTTTGTTGTAAATGTGTAATTAAAATCGTTTTAGATTGATTACCCAATCTATCCACACCATCAGAAAAAATACCATTCATGTAATTAGAACGGTTATCAAACTTACCAATAGCAATGGCACTCTTAGGTCCTGAGTAAGTCGTATTATAGGTAGCCACTTTAGCAACCTCTAAAGAGCGAGAAGATTCTGAGGCACAACCTGCTAGTAATGAAGCAGAAAGTAAAACTACCCCTAATGATAATTTATTAAATGTCATTTTCATCATCCAATATCGGTGAAATAAACCTATCGTCATTGATTTTTGTTGTGCAAATCCTATGACGAACAATAAAATAAGATAAATTTTAATTTACGTTTCTATTTTACCCACCATTAAACCATAACAGTAGTAAGGTTAATAATGGGATCAACTTATTTTTAATATAAAATTAATCACCCATAGGGAAAATAGAAAAATGTTGATAAAAGAAACAACAAATGAATATAAAGATAAAATACGTCATATTCTATCTATTATATTAGCAATATACCTTAAGTTAGATAAAAGCAGACTCAGACAAAAGACTAAAAGTATATTTTATATTAACAAAATAATTTAATTGCTGATTACTTTTGGCTTTTTATTCACCAAACCATAGACTGAGTGAATAGTTATGAAACGTGAAGTAATAAAATTTATTACTTCACGTTGATATTGATGGCTACCTGTAAGATATTAGCGTTTTTTACCAAATGCTGCGGCCAATGCATCGCTCATCGCACTATTACCTGCATTGTTACCCGTATTTGATTGGCGGTTTCTGGTCGGTTTTTGCCCGCGACTATGTTTAGAAGCATTATCCTTAGTCACTGACTGGCGTTTATGATCACTATCAGCAGCCACTTCATCTAAACGCATGGTTAACGCAATACGTTTACGCGGTAAATCGACTTCAAGGACTTTTACCTTCACAATATCGCCGGTTTTTACCACAGTATGGGGATCTTCAACAAATCTATCCGACAGTGATGAAATATGCACTAATCCATCTTGGTGTACCCCAATATCTACAAAGGCACCAAAATTAGTCACATTAGTTACAGTACCTTCCAATATCATACCACTGACTAAATCATTCATTGTTTCAACACCTTCGGCAAAGGTGGCTGTTTTAAACTCAGGACGAGGATCACGCCCCGGTTTAGCAAGCTCCTTTAAGATGTCATTAATGGTAGGTAAACCGAACTGCTCGGTGACAAATTCTCTGGCATTGATTTGTGAAAGTAATGCACTATTGCCCATGACTTGATCAATTTTTTGATGTATTGATTGCAAGATATTTTCAACAATAGGATAGGCTTCAGGGTGAACCGTTGAGGCATCAAGTGGATTTTTACCATCACGAATACGTAAAAATCCCGCACACTGCTCAAACGCTTTAGGCCCTAAGCGCGCCACTTTGAGTAACTGTTTTCTATCCACAAAACGGCCATTTTCATCACGCCAAGCAATAATATTTTGAGCAATAGATTGGCTAAGCCCCGCCACTCGCGTCAATAGCGGTACAGAAGCTGTATTTAAATCAACACCGACACCATTTACACAGTCTTCAACAACAGTGTCTAATTTTTTTGCCAATAATATTTGGCTCACATCATGCTGATATTGACCCACCCCGATAGATTTAGGGTCAATTTTTACCAATTCCGCCAATGGATCTTGTAAGCGACGAGCGATAGAAACAGCGCCACGAAGAGAAACATCCAGATCCGGAAATTCTTTCGCTGCCAGCTCTGATGCCGAATAAACCGATGCCCCCGCTTCGCTCACGATCACTTTTTGTGCTTTAACTTCTGGGTAGCGTTTTACTGTATCAGCAAAAAAGCGCTCTGTTTCACGTGATGCAGTACCGTTACCAATCGCCACTAATTCTACATTATGCTTAATACATAATGCCGCTACACTAGCAGCGGCTTTATCCGCTTGTCCGGTATGAGGATAAATAGTATCTGTCGCAATCAGCTTACCGGTACTATCCACCACCGCGACTTTAACCCCAGTACGTAAACCAGGATCTAGCCCCATCGTAGCTCGCATACCTGCAGGTGCGGCCATTAAGAGATCTTTTAGGTTACGTGCAAACACATTAATGGCTTCATCTTCCGCTTTCTCACGTAACTGACCCATTAACTCAGTTTCAAGATGCATTAACACTTTTATACGCCAAGTCCAACTGACAACGGCTTTACGCCAACTATCCGCGGGTTGATTATTAAGATGTAAACCTAAATGCTCCGTAATCAACTGTTCGCCATAGCTCTCTTTGGGGGCTTCTTCGAATTGTGGATCAGGATTAAGTGATAACTGCAAAATACCTTCATTACGACCACGAAACATCGCTAATGCACGGTGAGAAGGTACATGAGCAATCGGCTCATGAGTATCAAAATAATCGCTAAATTTAGCGCCTTCTGCTTCTTTTCCGTCAACAACTTTGCTAACAAGATGCGCATTTTTCCATAAATATTGGCGAACTTTAGCTAATAATCCAGCATCTTCTGCAAAGCGTTCCATTAAGATATAGCGAGCCCCATCTAAGGCTGCTTTACTATCATCTATTCCTTTTTCAGGGTTGATATATGCACTTGCTGCGTCTTCAGGAGTATGTTGTGGTTCATTCCATAACAAATCAGCTAATGGCTCTAAGCCATTTTCAATTGCAATTTGCCCACGAGTACGACGTTTCGGTTTATAAGGAAGGTAGAGATCTTCAAGTTCTGTTTTACTTTGCGTCTCATTAATCGAAGAGCGTAATTCTTCTGTGAGTTTCCCCTGCTCTTCAATTGATTTTAAAATAGTTTGGCGACGATCATTGAGTTCCCGTAAGTAACTCAGGCGGGTTTCCAATTGACGAAGCTGAGTATCATCTAACCCACCAGTTACCTCTTTTCGGTAACGGGCCACAAAAGGCACCGTATTCCCTTCATCCAGTAACGTAATGGCCGAAAGTACTTGCTGGGGCTTTACTGATAGCTCTTGTGCAATAATTCGGCTTAATGATTCATTCATAATATATTTACCTACCGAGAGGAGTGGTTAAAAAAGATGGCTATTATACACGCGCAATAAGAAAAAAATTCCGCTTATTATAGGCCAAGCATGACATTTATGAGGAAAATAACAGATTATTCTGTGATTCGCGCTATAGTATCTGTATGAAATTCAATGTTGATGATCGTATTTATTGGTAATGGCAAAAAGTAACTATATTACTCGTGATGGCTGGCATGCCTTGGATAAAGAGCTAAAATATCTTTGGAAAGAAGAGCGTCCTCGCGTCACTCAATCGGTCTCTGAAGCAGCGGCTCAAGGTGACCGTTCGGAAAATGCTGAATATATCTATGGTAAAAAAAGATTACGTGAAATAGACCGACGAGTTCGTTTTTTATCCAAACGTCTTGATGAATTAAAAATTGTTGACCCAGATCCTCGTCAAGAAGGAAAAGTGTATTTTGGCGCTTGGGTAACCCTTGAAGACGATGATGAAAACATTAAGACATTTAGACTAGTCGGCCCTGATGAATTTGACCCAGCAAAACAGTGGATTTCTATTGATTCCCCTGTCGCGAGAGCGCTGATCGGTAAAAAAGTGGATGATGAAGTTAGCGTGCAAACGCCAGGTGGCATCGTTAATTACTGCGTATTATCTATCAAATATTATTCGGAATAAGATAAATAAATAGTGTGATATTCTAAGATACAAAGTCAGAACAAGTTTTGCCTATAAATCATTAATATTTATTCTTTGTTTTTGGTTTAATATTCTTATCAATGATAGAATTCGCTAATAAAAGCATTTGCACTTCGGGAGCTTAAAGATGCAAGACAGTTATAAAGTGCTGATTGTGGATGATGATTTACGTCTACGTTCACTATTAGAGCGCTATTTGACAGAGCAGGGTTTTCAAATCCGCACCGCGGCAAACTCCGATCAAATGGATCGTTTACTTACTCGCGAATCTATCCATCTTATTGTCCTCGACTTAATGCTTCCTGGCGAAGATGGCTTATCTATTTGTCGTCGCTTGAGAAGCCAAAACAATCCTATCCCTATTATTATGGTGACTGCCAAAGGGGAAGAAGTTGACAGAATTGTCGGACTTGAAATTGGTGCTGATGATTATATCTCAAAACCATTTAACCCAAGAGAGCTATTAGCCCGTATTCGTGCGGTGCTTCGTCGCCAAGCCAACGAACTACCGGGAGCACCTTCACAAGACAATGCGATTGTCTCATTTGGTAAATTTAAGCTTAACCTCGGTACGCGGGAAATGTTCCACGAAGATCAACATATGCCTTTGACCAGTGGTGAATTTGCCGTATTAAAAGTCCTTGTTTCACATCCCCGAGAGCCATTATCACGTGATAAATTAATGAGTCTGGCGCGAGGTCGTGAATATAGTGCGATGGAGCGTTCTATTGATGTGCAAATTTCTCGTTTACGTCGCATGATTGAAGAAGATCCCACCCATCCTCGCTATATTCAAACGGTTTGGGGACTGGGTTATGTCTTTGTACCTGATGGAACGAGCGTATCATAATGAGAAGGCTGAGGCTTTCACCCCACAATAAGCTCACTCGCTCTCTATTTCTGGTTATCTTATTACTTTTTTTTAGCTTGATAGCCAGTTATGTTGTTGTACAGCATCTTATTGTCGGGCCAAGCCTCCAGCAATTTAATAAAGTATTAGCGTATGAAATTCGTACGCTAGTACCAGAAGAACTGATCTTAGTCGATGGCACCCCACTTAAAATTTCTCCCGCTCTACGTAATAAAATTTACAACGAGTTAGGTATCTCATTTTTTGATAAAGACGCCGCTTTAAAAGCCGGTTTAGAGTGGGCAAGAGAAGATTTAGAACTTAGCCAGCAGATGACGGATTATCTCAATAGTGATACGACGATTTGGCTAGAAAACACCCTAGAGTATCCTATTTTATGGATTAATACCCAACTCTCACCCACGCTATGGATACGCGTACCACTTACCGAATTAGGGCAAAATTTCTTATTACCCGTTTATCGGCAAGCCATTATTTTTATCATCATCGTAGTGGCATTTTTCTGGTTATATAACCGTTTTCAAAATCGTCCATTGCATGAAGTTGAATATGCAGCACGACGCATTGGTAAAGGGGTGATCCCTCCGCCAATACCTGAATCTGGCACTGCTGAAATGCGTTCAATTATTCGAGCATTTAATCAAATGTCATCAGATATTCGCTCATTAGATAATGATAGAACACTGGTGATGGCAGGGGTAAGCCATGATTTACGCACTCCGTTAACGCGTATTCGTCTTGCTACAGAAATGATGAGTCCTGAAGATAGTTATCTTGCTGATTCTATCAATAAAGATATTGAAGATTGCGATGCCATTATCGGTCAATTTTTAGACTATATGCGCACAGGCAAAGAGATGTCTTTAGAATTATGTGATATGAATGGTCTATTGCGTGAAGTGATCTGCGCTGAATCTAACTCAGGCAAAGTCAGCGAAGAGCATTTATACCCTTATCCTATCAATATCACAGCAAACCCAATTGCCGTCAAACGGGCGCTTACCAATATGATTGTTAATGCCACACGCTACGGACATGGTTGGATAAGCATCACAAGTAATCAAAATGAAGAATATGCTTGGTTTCAAGTTGAAGACGATGGTCCAGGCATTGCCAAAGAAGATAGACAACGTTTATTCCAACCCTTTGTTCAAGGGGAACAAGCACGAAGTTCAACCGGTGCGGGTTTAGGTCTATCTATTATTCGTCGGATCATGGATGCCCATGGTGGCTTTGTCGAACTCGGCGATAGCACGAAAGGCGGGTTACTTATCCGTGCCAACTTTCCGTTAAAAGTACAAGAAGACGAAGATGATTAATATCCTCACTTTTTAACGTTAACGCCCTTCTTATTCTTTCTCACCTATTTTTATGCATTATTTTCACTCTTTTTCTGCTTTGTCATAAAACTGTCACAATTAAGACATTTAATTGTCATCTAACTAACCTATTGTCTGTGCGTACCGTAACCGAAGTTGATAGATGTCGAAAAGTTATTCTACCTATCCCACAGGAGGGATTATGAAACTGATGCGTACCACCCTGACCAGTGTCATTGCCGCTGCACTTTCAATGACGGCTCTTTCTGCACAGGCAACGACCTCACTGACTGGTGCTGGCGCAACGTTCCCTGCTCCAGTTTATGCAAAATGGGCAGATAGCTATCAAAAAGAAACTGGCAACAAAGTTAACTACCAAGGCATAGGCTCTTCTGGTGGTGTAAAACAGATCATTGCTAATACTGTCGATTTTGGTGCTTCTGATGCACCATTAGCTGATGAAAAACTCAAGGCTGACGGTTTATTCCAATTTCCAACTGTCATCGGTGGTGTGGTGATGGCAGTCAATATCTCAGGTATTAAATCCGGTGAGCTTGTCTTAGACGGTGAGACTATCGGGAATATCTACTTAGGCAAGATCCAAAAATGGAATGATCCTGCTATAGCTAAACTAAATCCAAAACTCAATCTACCTGACCAAAACATTGCTGTTGTTCGTCGTGCTGATGGTTCAGGCACATCATTCGTTTTTACTAGCTACTTATCTAAAGTAAATAGCGCATGGAAAGATGAAGTAGGCGCAGGCTCTACCGTTAAATGGCCTACTGGCTTAGGTGGTAAGGGAAATGATGGCATCGCAGCCTTTGTTCAACGTCTACCAGGCTCAATTGGTTATGTTGAATACGCTTACGCAAAACAAAACAATCTTGCATATACTCAATTAGTCACTGCAGATGGCGAAGTTATTCCTCCTACTGCCGATAGTTTTAGCGCAGCAGCGAGAAAAATTGATTGGAGTAAGAGCTTTGCACAAGACCTAACGAATCAAAAAGGCGAAAATGCCTGGCCAATTACTTCTACTACCTTCATTTTAGTGCATCAAACGCAAAAAGATGCGGCTAAAGGAAAAGAAGTACTGAATTTCTTTAACTGGGCATATGAAAAAGGCAATGATGAAGCGAAAAATCTTGATTACGCCGTATTACCAAAAGAAGTGGTAGAACAAATTCGTGCCGCTTGGAAAACAAGCATCAAAGACAGTAATGGTAAACCAATTTACTAACCAAAGGGTTACCATTAAAAAATAGATTAACGTTCACCCCCTGCAACACAGGGGGTAATAAATTAAAGAGGCTTTATGGCCGAGCATACAACGGTAATAAAGGCCCCGAGTAAACGAGGGGACGTTATTTTTAGCGCACTAGTTCGACTAGCTGCGTTAATTACACTTTTGCTTTTAGCAGGTATCATTGTTTCACTGATTTTCGCCTCATGGCCAAGTATTCAACAATTTGGTCTGTCATTCTTGTGGACGAAAGAGTGGGATCCACCCGCACAGGAATTCGGTGCTTTAGTACCAATTTACGGTACTGTCGTTACCTCAATTATTGCCCTGATCATTGCGGTTCCGGTGAGTTTTGGTATTGCACTCTTTTTAACAGAACTGGCACCCAATTGGCTAAAGCGCCCATTGGGTATCGCTATTGAGTTATTAGCCGCTATTCCAAGTATCGTTTATGGTATGTGGGGACTCTTTATCTTTGCGCCGCTCTTTGCCACATACTTCCAAGAGCCTGTTGGCAACGTGCTCTCATCAGTCCCTATTGTCGGTGAGTTATTCTCTGGCCCTGCGTTTGGTATCGGTATATTAGCAGCAGGGGTTATCCTCGCAATTATGATCATCCCTTATATCGCGTCTGTAATGCGTGATGTATTTGAACAGACCCCGGTGATGATGAAAGAATCCGCTTACGGTATCGGCTGTACCACATGGGAAGTGATTTGGAATATCGTTTTACCTTATACCCGAAACGGTGTGATAGGTGGTGTGATGCTTGGATTAGGTCGTGCGCTCGGGGAAACTATGGCAGTGACCTTTATTATCGGTAATACCTACCAGTTAGACTCTGCATCACTCTTTATGCCGGGCAATAGTATTACCTCTGCATTAGCCAACGAATTTGCCGAAGCAGAAACGGGCCTTCATACCGCTGCATTAATGGAATTAGGTCTGATTTTATTTGTCATTACCTTTATCGTCCTTGCGATTTCTAAGTTTATGACACTACGTTTATCTAAGAATGAAGGAGCACGTTAAGATGGCTAAAACATCCTCTTCTTCATTACAAGTTCAAACAGAAAAAGAACTGCATATACGCCATAAACGCCAACTTTGGCGTCGTCAAAAAAACCGTATCGCACTGTTTTTATCTGTCTCTACCATGGCATTTGGTCTGTTCTGGTTAATGTGGATCTTGTTTTCTACAGTAACCAAAGGCTTTGATGGCATGTCTTGGGCCTTATTCACAGAAATGACGCCGCCCCCTAACACCAATGGTGGCGGATTAGCTAACGCCATTGTGGGTAGTGGTCTACTTATTTTATGGGCGACGGTCATTGGTACTCCTTTGGGGATCTTAGCGGGTATCTACCTTGCTGAGTATGGACGCCGTTCATGGTTAGCGGAAGTCATACGCTTTATCAACGATATTTTATTATCAGCCCCATCGATTGTTGTTGGACTGTTTGTGTATACCATTGTGGTGGCACAAATGCAGCACTTCTCTGGTTGGGCGGGTATTGTGGCATTAGCGTTATTACAAATACCTATTGTTATTCGCACCACGGAAAATATGTTGAAGTTAGTCCCTGATAGCTTACGGGAAGCGGCTTATGCATTAGGGACGCCCAAGTGGAAGATGATTGCTAAAATCACGTTAAAAGCCTCCGTATCAGGTATTATCACGGGCGTATTATTAGCGATTGCACGTATTGCGGGTGAAACAGCACCACTGCTATTTACTTCACTATCTAACCAATTCTGGAGCACAGATCTAAACGAACCGATAGCCAACTTACCTGTGACTATCTTTAAATTCGCCATGAGCCCTTTCTCACAATGGCAAGAGCTTGCTTGGGCTGGCGTATTACTGATCACCCTCTGTGTTCTATTTATCAATATTATCGCGCGCGTGCTGTTTGCTAAAAATAAGCATGGCTAACGCAGAAAGTTAAGCAAGAGAGAACGTTGAATGACTATGGCTAATGATAACGCTGGAAACAAAATCCAAGTTCGTGACTTGAACTTCTACTATGGTAAGTTCCATGCGCTGAAAAATATCTCATTAGATATTGCCAAAAATAAAGTAACGGCATTTATCGGCCCTTCTGGCTGTGGTAAATCCACTTTACTGCGTACTTTTAATAAAATGTATGAGCTTTATGGCGAACAGCGTGCTGAAGGTGAAATCTTGTTAGATGGCAACAATATTCTGACAGATAAACAAGATATTGCGCTATTACGCGCAAAAGTAGGCATGGTATTCCAAAAACCTACACCATTTCCAATGTCGATTTATGACAATATCGCTTTTGGTGTACGCTTATTTGAAAAACTGTCTCGTGCTGAAATGGACGAACGCGTTCAGTGGGCGCTGACCAAAGCCGCATTATGGAATGAAACCAAAGATAAATTACATCAAAGTGGCTATAGTCTTTCTGGGGGACAGCAGCAACGTTTATGTATCGCACGCGGTATTGCTATCCGTCCTGAAGTATTATTACTGGATGAGCCATGCTCTGCACTCGATCCTATCTCTACAGGTCGTATTGAAGAGCTTATCAGTGAACTAAAATCCGAATATACCGTGGTGATCGTCACCCACAATATGCAGCAAGCTGCACGTTGTTCTGATTACACTGCATTTATGTATTTGGGTGAATTAATCGAGTTCAGTGATACGGATACATTATTTACTCGTCCAGCGAAGAAGCAAACTGAAGATTACATCACTGGGCGTTATGGCTGATAACGAGGCAAATCATGGATAATTTAAACCACAATAAACATATTTCTGGTCAATTTAACGCTGAGTTAGAGCATATCCGTACAGAACTGATGGTCATGGGTGGCTTAGTTGAAGAGCAATTAAAAAAAGCTATTACCGCAATGCATAACCAAGACCAAGCATTAGCCAATGAAGTGATTGAAGGTGATCAAAAAGTCAATATGATGGAGGTTGCCATTGATGATGCCTGTATGCGTATCATTGCCAAACGTCAGCCCACCGCCAGTGATTTACGCCTTATTATGGCGATTTCTAAAACTATCGCCGAATTAGAGCGTATTGGTGATGTGGCAGAAAAAATCTGTAAAACGGCCCTTGAGAAATTTTCACATCAACATCAACCACTGCTAGTCAGTTTAGAGTCCTTAGGCCAACATGCGATACAAATGCTCCATGATGTTCTTGATGCTTTCGCTCGTATGGACTTAGAAGAAGCTATTCGTATCTATCGTGAAGATGCAAAAATTGATAACGAATATGAAGGTATTGTTCGTCAATTAATGACTTATATGATGGAAGATCCTCGCACTATCCCGAGCGTACTGACGGCATTATTCTGTGCTCGTTCTATCGAACGTATTGGCGATCGTTGCCAGAATATCTGTGAGTTTATCTTCTACTACGTCAAGGGTCATGACTTCCGTCATTTAGGGGGTGACCAAGTAGAAAGAATGCTGACAAAAAATGATGATAGTCATTCTGCTAATTAAATAATTTATTCACTCTCTTTACGCTCTGAAACAGAGGCATTATTTGCCTCTGTTTTTTTATTTATGTTTATAAAGTCACTATCTCTCCTTAACTTATTCTATAAAAGCATATCCATATCATTTTTTATTATTTTATGAACTTAGAACAACTTGATAGCGTGATAGCCAACATAACAATGAGAATACTTTTTTTGGGGTGAATAATGAAATTACGTGTTTTGGCAACGGCATTAATTGCTGGCTCAGTGCTTTTTTCTGGTCTGGCAAAAGCCGATAAATTAGACGATATAAAACAGGCAGGTGTGGTACGCATTGCTATTTTTGATAGTAATCCACCGTTTGGTTTTATCGATCCACAAACCAAAAAATTGGCAGGTTATGATGCAGATATTGCGAATGAAATTGCCAAAGATCTCGGGGTAAAATTGGAATTACGTCCAACTAACCCAGCTAACCGTATTCCACTACTTAGCGCCAAAAAAGTCGATTTAATTGCCGCCAACTTCACCATTACCGAAGAGCGAGCAAAACAAGTCGATTTCTCTGTACCTTATTTTGCTACTGGACAGAAATTTATCGCGCGCAAAGGCGTATTAACCAGCCCTGAGCAAATTGCGTCATTACGCATTGGGGCTGACAAAGGCACCGTACAGGAAATTACCTTACGTGAACGCTATCCTGAAACTAAAGTCATCTCCTATGACGATACCCCTCTTGCGTTTGCCGCATTACGCAATGGCAATGTACAAGCTATAACCCAAGATGATGCTAAATTAGTAGGGTTATTAGCTAATTTACCTGAGAAAATCAAAGCTGATTTTGAAATATCGCCCTTTAGTATTACACGAGAATATCAAGCCGTTGCCGCAGCTAAAGGTGAACAGCGTTTAATTAACGAGATTAATAACACGCTATTAAGATTAGAGAAAGAAGGCAAAGCAGACGAAATTTATAATCGTTGGTTTGGCCCAGATACTAAGTCCGCTCAACCTCGTGGTGACTTTAAGTTTGCCCCACTTTCTGAGCAAGCGCCTCAATCCTAATGGTAGAGCAAATAACGATTTAATTCATCGCGATGATTTATTGATAAAACACCAACCCCGCTACTGCGGGGTTTGGCGTCTGCAATAGGTAATAATTATGTTTGCGCAGTTTCTTTCTCACTATCTTCTTGAGCCTCACTACTTAAGTTGGCTGTGGCAAGGTTTTTTAATCACCTTGCTTATCTCTTTCTGGACTATCATTATTGCCACATTACTAGGTTTTCTTCTCAGTGCTGCCTATGATAGCCATATCGCGCCATTACGTTGGTGTGCGACCCTTTATACTTCACTCTTTCGTAATACCCCATTATTGGTTCAGCTCTTCTTTTGGTATTTTGCTTCTGGTGAACTATTGCCACAAACGGCCATGATATGGCTTAACACCCCACATGAACTTTCTTTATTTGGCTTAACGCTCTCTTGGCCCTCTTTTGAATTTTTAGCCGGTATTATTGGGCTTACCTTTTACTCTGTACCTTTTATTGCCCAAGAGCTAAGAGCAGGAATACAGGGAGTCAGACAAGGCCAAAAATATGCAGCTTTAGCGTTAGGATTAACCCACTGGCAATCCATGCGTTATGTCATTTTACCGCAAGCTTTTCGTATCGCCCTTCCGCCATTGTTGGGTCAATATATGAATATTATCAAAAACTCCTCTCTCACTATGGCCATAGGTGTCGCAGAGCTTTCTTATGCTTCAAGGCAAGTTGAAACTGAATCATTACGTACTTTTGAAGCGTTCGGCGTCGCCACCATACTGTATATCGCTGCCATTGCATTAATGGAAGCTTGGGGGCAATGGCATCAGCAACGAAAATTAGCGCAAGGATATTGATATGGACTTTACTGTTATTGCTGATAATTGGCAGTATCTACTTTTTGGCGCGTATCCTGATGGGCCATTAGAAGGTGCGGCTTTAACCATATTTATTAGTGTGATCGCCGGTATTGTATCTATTATATTAGGGACGCTTGGGGGGATCGCTCTCGCCATGCTTAAAGGGGTATGGGTTAACTTATTTGCCGCTTTTTTAGGTTTTTTCCGTGCTATTCCGGTCATTATGTTGATTTTTTGGCTCTATTTTCTATTACCCGTGGTATTAGGAATGGAAATTCCTGAGATAACCACCGTGATCTGTGCTCTAGCACTTATTACCTCCTCTTATATCGCTCATGGTGTTAAAGCCGGTATTCTCGCTATTGGCAAAGGGCAATGGCAAGCAGGTTTATCGTTAGGATTTAATCGCTGGCAGACGCTTTGGTATATCGTGTTACCACAAGCATTACGTATGATGGTGCCCTCTTTTATCAATCAATGGATAGCCTTAATTAAAGATACTTCCCTCGCTTATGTTGTAGGTGTCGGTGAACTCTCATTCTTAGCAACACAAGTTAATAATCGCAGCATGGTGTACCCGATGGAAGTTTTTTTATTTGTTGCCTTTATTTACTTTGTGCTCTGTTTTTCATTAGAGTTAATTGCCAATCGAGTGGGGAAATTATTTACCCCCCAAAAAGAAAAACGCTCTTTTTGGCAATATGTTATCCCTAATAAAAAGCCTTCACTGAGTGAAAAAATTATTTAACTTATTCATCCCCTAATAATATTGATTAGGGGATTAAATAATAACCATCACAATGTCTTACTCCTTAAAATTTTTTAGTGCTTTTAAACGTAAGATCATATCAAATGCTAATATAAATTCCTGATAGAGTTTATTTCTCCGCTCAATAAAATAGAGATAAATAACTAAAGATAAACTCACCGAATAAATTAAAAAGAAATTCTCTTTTATATTCAGCAAATAGAATAATAAACAGAGTAACAATGTACCTAAAGGGATCAAAATCAGAAACCATAATACACGGCAAAACAGGCCTCTTTTTTTTACCTCAGCAAAATCTTCTTCAAAGCTATAACAGATAATCATCCCCATTAGGTAATTAATTTTACTCGCCTTCGATAAAAAAAGCATAACAAACAGAACACTATATAAAAGAATGATTAATGCAATAATAAACTCAATATTAAGATAACCTTGCTCTAACGAGAAAGCAGTACTGTTCTGGAGCGGAAAGACAATAGGAAAATTAACAATTAAACTTAAAAAAACCTCATTAACAATAAGATAGGATATGTTAAATTTTTTCTTCTCACGGCTATATAAAGAAAAGTTATTCAAATAATGAATTGAACAACTGACATAAAACTTGATCAAAAAATACATAAAAAACCATATCATTAATGGTGACAAGAAAAAACCAAGAAAAATAATAATATATATTTGGCTATCAAAAACAATCTCGATTAAATAAGAGGTAACAAGAAATATTATTATAACCCCAATTATATAGCTTAACGAAAAAACAGTAAAATAACGTGATATTATCGTCCTTTTTATCTCACTTTTATTATTATTTTTTAAATAAAACTTTTCAGAAAAGAGACAGTATCGCCAATATATTCGCTCATTCATCATTGCACTGAGTAAGATGACAATAAAAATAGCAAAGTTACCCATAAATAATAACCAAAAACTTAACTCATTATAATTATTAATAAAGCATAAACTTAATACTATCGAGGCGATATAAATAGGTGTTAGCATAGTATGATGATGCGCTTGCATATAATAATGATAATTAGGCAACATAATTGCTCCTATATAAGATAATTAAATATAATCATTAACATGCAATATATTTTTATCTTTTAGCGTATGTGAATTTTTCGCTAAATAATACAATGACTTGCTATCACCAAGTTCAATAAAATTGTGATAGCCTAAATGACACCATAGCGCCATAGTTGCTGTCCATCTTACGGTTTCTGTGAGTTGATTAACTAAATTCTGTTTAATTGTCTCAATATCGCTAACAATCTCAGCAGAAACATTCATCACTAGGGATTTATCTGGGATTGAAAAAGGGATTGTCTGTAAAAAGTGAGCAAGTAAATTTTTCCCTTCGCTCATCAATTCAGTGTGCCAAGCACCATTAACGGCTAATTTATTCGTTTCTATTTTCATATTAGCTAATTGATTAACAACCTTACGTACACTTGCATACTCCCCCCCAATAACTTGGTGAAGTTCACTGTTATCACAGCAAATATTCACCTTTGTTGCGAGATCTTGCTGGTCAATCAATGTTGATAACGTCTGATAAGAGCAATTTTTAACAACATACATTACCCCTTTGTTATTCTTAGCGAGCTGTTGCATGATAGATGCGCGATAACTAATTAACTTAAAGACAGATTCAAGTTCCAGTACGTTCGCCGCAAATAACGCTGAATATTCTCCAGCGCTGTGCCCTGAATAACCCGCCTCATTCACACAACAATGCTCACGCAGTAAATAAAGAGAAGCAATATTGATAGTTGTTAACGCCACTTGCTGATAACAGGTTTGTACCAATTTATTCATGGGCCCTTTTAAACAAACAGTCCTTACATCGAACCCTGCTATTTCACTCGCACAATTCCACACTTCTTTTATTGATGGAACGTCACGATATACCCTATTTCCCATACCTAAATAAGGCCTACCCTGACCTGGAAAAAATAAAATGCTCTCTTGATTTTGGTGATACTTTTTCTCTCTCAATGGCATAGACCATACTCCTAAATAGTAATATTATTTTTTTGATATTTTTGTAAATAGTGGCTAACTTTAAAAATAGAGTTACACGAAGCGATTGTTGCGGAAAAAAATAATAATAGAGGGATTTTAAACATAGCATCATATTGCCATAGCCAAGGGATCATTAATGAATAGCTATTATTATCAGATAAAGAAATATTGATTTGTTTCAAATTAATCAACCAAGATAATAGCTGATTAATTAATAATATCGTTATAGAAATTGTTATAGTCATAAAAATAGCCAATAAAATAAATAATCGAGAAAAACTACCTCGCCAAATACCTAATCGATTAAATTCGAACAGATCACCAATAGCTTTTTTGATAGTGATGATAATGATTTTATTCACTAAAAAATAATAATAAATAGCAATAATGCTATACAATAATAGCATTGACCACTTAAAGAATGTCACAATAGAAATAATATAACTTTGTCTCTCAATAACAGGGATCACTTGCAAATTTAAAGATTTTTCTTTATTAATCCTTGTTATTTTAGTTATTACGCTATCCATATCATGCACATTTTTTAATAGAATATTTATTTTTGAGACACTTTTACTTTTTTTTATATATTGTAGTGTTTCTAATGGAATTTTGATCATGGCATAAGGATAACTATTTATTTGTGTGTTAAAAATACCACGTACATAAGTTGGTAATACCATTTTTTCATTATTATGAATAAATACAACATTAACTAAATCCCCATAGTTTATATTTATAGCATCAGCAATAAACTTATCTATCGTGATTTCTGTTCTTCTGACATGAGACAATTCACTCCCTGAAACAGTTAGATCGTATGCTCCTATGGTTAATAATGACTTAGGCTCGATAGCTAGGCCAGAAAACAATGCTGTTTTTTTATTGATAACATTTTCTATCATGCCTGAAAAAATAATTTGTGGTGAAATTACCTGAATTTTTTCTAATAACTGCTTATCATAAGTTAATAAATGGATGATTTCTTCAGCATTGGTTATTTCCAAATAATCTTTCTTATCAGTAATATCCTGTTTATTATCTTTTTTATAAATTTCGATATGCCCTAAATTGGAATATGCTACTTGCTCTTTGAGCAGTAGCGTGAGGTGATGATAAAAACCCTCCAAAATCGAGATGGCGACACAGAGTAAAACGATAAAACATAAATTTCGATAAAAATGGCTAAGGGTTATATAAAGTAACCCTAATGTGTATTTGATATAAAACCAAGATAATGAACTAGAAAGTAATACTATCAAAATAAATATTGAGATGAATATAATAATATTTTCCATTAATCACTCTCTAATGTTATTGGTTGAATAACCGCGGTCTTTTCAATAGATAACCAAGGAGGAACGCTAGTGAAACTATATCGAGCAATTTTTTTACTCGCTTCATTTTCTTGAAGTAATTGAGCCATGATCTTTTTTGCTTGTGTCACTTGATCACAACTAAATAATGCACGCGCATACATATAGTTAATCATGGGTATAAGTTCACTATTGATATTAATATTCTCAAGTAATTGCTGACTGTCTTTTTTAGCCACCACACAGCGCCCTAAATAACGAGGTGTAAAAGCATCCATTCTTAATCTTAGATAGATCAACCGCCAATTAGTTGGGTTTTGTTCAACAACTTCATCAAGATAAAAAAAGGCCTTTTTTATTGTCTGTGCAGCCTGAGAATAAGCTTTATTTTTATGATAATAAGCGGATAAAAATACACTAACATAACCATAAATGACTTTATCAAATGGATGATCACCTTGTTTTATACTGTATTCTAACTCTGAAATTAATGAGGTCAATTTATCACTGGCAGTAAATGTATTCAGTGATATAAATAATAAAAAACGTTTATCACTATTTTTAATGTCTATTTTACTCTCTACTTGCGATAGCAATAGAGAAATTATTATTAAAATAATACCGATACAATTAAGTTTTCTCCCCATCATATAACTCTCCATGTTTAAGCGTTATAATTTTATCTACAGTCATGTTTAGATGATTACAATTAGTGATTAATAATATTGGTATAGATAAATCTTTATGTACTTGTGATAATAATTGGATAAAATAATCAAAGTTATTCTGACTGAAACAATCATTATTATAATTAGCAATGATACACTTAGGTTTTTTCACTAAAGCTCTGCTAAAGGCAACCTTTAGCAATTGATCTGTTGATAACGATTTTGGGGTTTTATTATAGAGTTTTTCTATGCCCATAGATTTAAGTGTATTTATAATATTATTCTTTAGCTTTTTTTTATCTTTATGATCGACTACTGAATAATAAATATTATCAAATACATTACAATGATTAAAAAAGTAATTTTCTTTGAAAACAAAACCGATCATTCTATTCCTTAATAAAGCTCGCTGCTTTTCATCTAGAATATTTATATAATTACCTAAAAAATAAGTATAACCAGCATATTGAATATCAACTCCTGAAATAATATCAATCAATGCATTCTTTTCATTCTCTTGTTGATATTTTATTAATGTAAAATGCTCATTATTAATATCGAATGTAAGATTTTTAAAAATTATTTCAGCGTTGCTTTTATCATGATTAAATTTATTAATATTTGTTAGTGAAAATAGTGCTAATTGGCGTGCTTTTGTTATTCCATACATAAAATACCTTATTATTGTTTCCAACAATCAACCAGCCAAACACCATTTTCTCCATCAAACGCACTCAAAAGGTAATGAGAGGCACTATCTGCTGCTTTTTGTAAATGATCGAACATAAGAGCCGGTGTGATAAACCCACTATCACCATAAAGACGATTTAAAAAATAGCAATTAAGATTAACAGGTAATGCTGTGAATGCGGTTTCAAGTATAGAAATATATTTATAAGTCAGTAACGCAGTTATATAAATTGAACCCGTCTGTTTATTAATACAACGGTGCCAATTTTTAACTAATTGCTTTATTGCTTTTTTTCTATTTTGACTCATAGAAAAATAATGATTGATAGAAATCAAAATATCTGAACACTGTTTTTTATTGATAATAATGCAGGCGACTCTTTCAATACTATTTATATTTTCCAAAGAGTTAGGCTTGAAAAAAAGGGTTATCGGTTGTCTTTCTATTTCACTAAAAGATAAAATTGGTACAGCCCGAAAACCACCACAAATAAATATATTATCAAGTAAATCACTATTAATAAGTTTTTGTGCTAATAATAGTGCCGACATCATACCATTACGTTCACCTCTTATTTTGCAAGAGAAATTTTTTATACTGTATTTTTTTACGATATTTCTAGGAATAATATTAAGAGTGAACACATCTCTTAAACTATCTATCTGCTCGAAAGCCGTTAGCTCTCCCCATGCATCAATATAAATCAGTCCATTTCGCTCTTTTTTTAAGAGGAATTGTGATTTTGTATCTAATTGACCAACAGCATGATCGACCACATGCTCTATTGCAGATAGGTAAGGACGACAATTTGTTTTTCTTATTCCTTCACGTAGATACATATCATGATTGACCCCATAGCGTTGAAAACTCCAACTTTTTCCTGCGCTTTTTTTACCCGCTAAACGTAACATATGAGATTCCCATACGTTATACCATGAAGGAATAAAAGGGATCAGTGGCTCTTGTGGCTCAAAAAAAGCATAAGCGGCTAAATTAATAGCACCAGTGGGTAATAATCGCCTCATCCTTGCTCTCCATTTGCGATTAATAACATGGCAATAATAGAGCCATCCATACCTAAGCCGATTTTTAAAATAGGTTTAGCGCTATAGTTCACACACTCTTGATTAGTGAGGAAATTAACCTCCATTCCATCATCTATTGGATAATGTGTAGTTGAGGGGATCAATCGATTATTTTTTAATGAATCAGCTATAATCATTAAATCAATAATACCAGAGCAATTAGAAATATAACCTATCTGCCCTTTATAGCTAATAATAGGAATGGGTTGTTTAAAGATGTTAGTAATAGCTACCGTCTCAGCTTTATCACTAATAATCGAACCATTACCATGAATAAAAATAGCACCAATATCACTTGGTAAATAATGACTAAGCTCGAGAAGCTGAGAAATCACTTTTGATATCGTATAAAAATTAAATAATGTGCCTCCCATTGTCCGTTCAGCATTACTTTGCATAAAAACGGAATGATAGATATAAGCAGGTGCAAGATATTGTCTCGAGTTTATCTGTTGTTGGCTTTCTAAAATCATCACGGCATAACCGTCTGATAAGGTGACCCCATCACTGTATTTACTCAAAGGTTGAGCGTGCGCTTCAACTAACATGCCTTGGCTATCCATAAAGGCTATATCTTGTAAAAGTAAGCTATTCCACGACAATACTATTACAATATCCGCCATATCTTGGCTTATTTCATTATGTCCTATATGCACAGCCATTAACGCAGAATTACTGGCACAATAGATAGGAATAGGTGGAAAATCTAACTGATATTCAGCCCACAATTTATTCGCTAATTCATCCTGTGCAAAAGAGGCTGCATGGAGTGATTTTATCTGCGGAGAATATTGAACATCTTCGGCATCGTTTTTATCATAAAACCCTTGGTAATCCATAAAATCGGCTCTAGGCCCGTGACCTGCAAGATACATTATGGTACGTGAAGCGCGAAGCTTTTCTAGGGTGATATTAGCCCGTTTTAAACTGTTATGAATTAATCGCGTTAATATTTCAAAATGATCATTGGGAATATTTTGATAGGCGATCACCGCCGGATTATGATTAAATTTAAAATATTCTACAAAATAATCATCAGAGAAGTATTTCTCTGTTTTAATTGTTCTTTTTAATAAGAGTTGTTCAGAAAGTTGTTCAAAATTTACTATTGAAGGTAAATTAAGTTCCCATCCACTTATCGCAACATTTTTCATAACGGTTTCCTGATGATAATTGCATAGTGGTTACATCCTTCTGATGAACCAAGAACTAAAGCAGTTTCTATCTGCTTATTAATCGGTTGGGTAACAAAATGAATATCATCAGCTATAAAACTTTTTGTATAAGGAATAGGTATTATCGTGTTGCTTTGCATCATATGAATCACTAAAGAGATCGCCAATATCCCAGCGCATGATTCAACTAAACCAAAAAAGGCATTGTAATTAACTACTGGTACATGATTTGCCGCTTGATAAAATAGTTGCCGAATCGCACGGATTTCAACTTCATCATTCTCTTTATTACCATCACTGGTACCACAGATAATATCAATATCTTGGCAACTGAGTTGCGCCTCAGATAATGCTTGTTGGATAGCCTTACATAAGGCGGCCACTCTATCAGTAATATTTTCGTCTACTAAAAAAGTATTATCATTCGCTTTACCGTAGCCAATAATTTCAGCATAAATTTTAGCGCCTCGTTGCTTGGCATACTCTTTATCTTCAAGAAATAACATCCCTGCCCCTTCTCCGGGGATATAGCCGGCACTTGCATTAGAATAAACCTGATAATCTGTCGCATTCTTGGTCAGATTAACTTTCTTACTCATCGCTTGAAAATAGAGTGAAATAGAACTGAAGTGCTCATCTGCCCCTCCGACAATTACCTGAGGTTGTAGATCTTGCCTGATAATTTCATAACCATAAGTTAACGCTCCTAATGCAGCATTAACCCCTGTTGCCAATGTCGTGGTATAACCTTTTATTCCCTCTGTGATGGCACAAAATGTCGGTACTGCATTCATTAAAGTACCAGGAAATTCTGATGTTCTTACTTTTTGCGGATCAGGAATTAAACTTTGTAAATAACGATTAACGGTACTTTGTGGCCCTTTTGACATTCCAACAATAAAACCTAAGTTATCACCATCACGTTTAATTTTGCGTCCAGCATTAGCAAGTGCTTCATTTAAAGCGAATAAGGCATAAGTCCCGCTAGGAATAGCTTTTCTTGGATCATAATAACGTAATGTTTTTTTCGGATTAACGTCAGTGATAGCATGATAACAGGCGTTATTTTTTAAGCGATGATCAATGTCGAGATCAAAATAAGGATGTCCTAACGATTGCTCAAAATCATTATCTTTTATGACAACAGACATCAAGTTGTCGATATCTTTCTGCACATCACTCGCAAATACGATAGGTTTTAATGTACCTGTTTTATCTCCTGCCAAAATCGCTGTTATTATCTCCATTATATTATTGCCAATAGACGTAATCGCCCCCACCCCGGTAATAACCACTTTTTTAGCTTTATATTCCGTCGGTGTTTTATCTGTAATATAAGGGCTTGCGATAATAGAGCAGTTATTTCCTCCAAAAGCATAATTATTCTTCATAAAAAATTTTACTTTTTTATCTTGAAAGAAATTCGGTACATAATTTAAATCACAGCTATGCCTTGGCTGAGTGAAATTTAATGTGGGGGGAAGTTTATCTTCGGCTAAACAAATAAAACATGCGATGATTTCAACAATACCCGCAGCACCAATATTATGACCAACATAAGATTTTGTTGAACTTAATGGGATATGATAAATATTAGGAAATACTTTTTTCATCGACATGGTTTCAATGCGATCATTTGCTTCAGTACCTGTACCATGCACATTTATATAATCAATATCATTAGGAGTAATACCCGCATTATCCAGTGCTTTATACATAACTTGCACTGCACCATTTCCTCGAGGATCAGGGCTAGTTTCATGGTAAGCATCACAAGATGTCGCGTAAGAGACAATTTCACCATATATTGTCGCACCACGTTCAACCGCATGTTGATAATCTTCTAATACTAACGCCCCAGCACCTTCACCAATAGACATACCAGGAGTACCTGAAAATGGGGAAGTTGGTGTTGTTTTCATCACATTAAGGGCATAAAAACCCGCAAAGGTAGGAAGATAAATGGGTTCTGTTCCGACCGCTAGCACAACAGGATTTTTGCCATTTTGGATATAATCATACCCCATACCTATCGCGTTAGGGCTTGCGGTACAGGCCGTCGCCACTAATTCAAGGCCACCACGTAAGCCAAGTAGACTTGATACACTCGAACAACATGATGAAAATCCACCGGATAAAATGGCTTTTTTTATCGAAAAATCATCAATATGTTGTTCAAATAATGGCAGAAAGGCTTCCGTTCCTGCTGAAGAGACGCCCACGATCATCGCGGTATTATCTAAAATAGACTGATTATCTATTAAGTTTGCTTGTTGTAATGCCTCATTGCAGACTCGATATGCCCATAATGCCGCATTATCTAGTGATCGAGCGATATGCTGCGGTATATCTGAATAATCTAATGCCATCTCAATCTCAGATGCATTGGCATTTTTAAACCATTTTAAATAACGTTGGCTGGGCTTAATATTACATTGTCTATTAAAAAGAACCTGTTTAAATTGAGGCACATCTTTAGCTAAAGATGATAAAACCCCCATTCCGGTTATTACAACCCGACGGCGTCTACTATTCATGTTAATTCCTATATAATATTTATTATTTTTAATAAATATTTTTGCTATAAATTTAATCTTTCATTATTGATGTCTTTCAAGATAACTATCTTCGGTTGGATTAATTATTAAACTTAAATTATTAACAAAGGGAATACTCGTTGTGATAAAATCAATATCACCATAAGCCGTTTTTATTTTATAGTCATCAATATCAACGTAAGCAAATTCTCGTTTTAATAATATTCTGGCAATGTGTTCTTTTAATATAAAAGAGTATCCCACTTGAATAACTACGCCTATTTGTTCATTTTGGTAATAGATTGCATCGCCTTGTAAAATTGCAGCATTCTGAGGCATATTAATTATTCTTGCGCCCACTATTTTCTGATCTACCCCATTATCAGCACGTTGTTTTATTGCATCTTGACCAATAAATGCATCTTTATCGTAACTAATCGCCCATTGCATTTGTAACTCAATAGGACAGCGACTAAAAGGATTAATCACTTGAGGCTCCCAACAAGGGTTTTCTAGTCGTATATTTTTTAAATCATCAACCCCGCCAATCTTTAAATCAAATTTCTCAGATAAAGTGCATAAATGTCGCCAAATAGACATTAACTTCTCTTCATCTCCCATAATGTGATAACAATATTCACCGTGTTTACCAACACGCATAGTAATGACATCTTCATCAACATACATAAACTCATGAAAAGGTAATCCAATAATATCCATACCGACGATTTCAGATAAAATTTCCCAAGCATAGGGGCCTTCTAGACAGATCATACGCCAATCTGGAGTAAGAGAAGCGATAGCATCAATTTGGTAGCATTCACCCCGTTCATCTTGCTTATCTAATACTTTTTTTATCTGCTGGCATATGGCATCACTATTCATCCACTCTGAAATTAAAAAATAGTGTTCATTATCACATAGTACATAGGCATCACTTATTATTTTCCCTTCTTTATCTAGCAACAATGTATAAAGTAGTTGTTCATCACGAATAGATGAAATGTCTGCAGAAATAAGATAATTGAGTAACCGCCAAGCATCTTCACCAGAAATTTTCACCATGCCATAATGAGAAAAGTCTGTCATTAATATGCTATTTCTTACCGAGAAATAAGCCTCATGTTCATTAGTATAACGTTTGGGAAGTGTCACTCCATTATATTCACCGAATAATACATTCGCTTTATTTTCCATTTCAAAGTATTTCATAACATCTCCAATAAATAAAAATGATATAACTTAATTATTATTACTCTCATTTTTTTCTTGTTTTTCTCGCTGTTTATTTAAAATAAAGGTTGTTAGGCTATTTATTGTTCTCATATAAGAAGGATCATCACCTTCTGTAACTTGAATATTAAATTCATCATTAAGAAAGACAATTATCTCTGTGGCATCAACAGAATCTAATTTTAAACCACTACCAAATAACGGAGTATCATCATCAATTTGATTAATACTCTTATTTAAATTGAGTCGTTCAATAAGCCCTTCTTTGACTCGCTTTAACATTTTTTTTCTTTGTTCAATTTTTTCATTTAACTTATCGTCATTTTCCATACTATTAATATCCTAATTTTTATTTTGTTCAGAGTGATTATATTCTCTGAAATTAACTATGGTGCCATTAGCAATGATTTTCTTTCCCACTCTTGCCTCAACAGAATAGTGTTTAAAATTGCTTTTATCAGAAAATAATAGAATGCTTGTTATCTCTATGGTATCCCCTGGGTAAGCAGCATTTTTATACCTTAAATTTTGTGAGGCCAATACACCGGAAACCTTTCTTCGATGCTGAATTAAAATTCGTTCTGATCTCGGCTCATTAAGGGCTTTGGCTATTTCTTTAAATGTAGTTAATTCAATATTGTGTTCTATTTTATAAATTGAACAAAAATCATCAATAAAAGATAAATACTCACTCGTTTGACCAAAGATTTCCGCCACCATAACCCCTGGCATAACAGGATCGGTTGGAAAATGTCCTAATAAATAGGGATCATTAAAGGTGACATGTTTAATCGTTTTGATAATAGGTTTTTCACTAGGGACAAAATCGACAATCCTATCAACCATAATGGTCGGTTGTCGCCATGCCCCTAATTTTAAAAATAGTGTAGGAGGCAATAACGATTGATTATAGAGACTCATAAGGGTTACCTCTCATCGCATCACCATCCCACCATCAACGATTAATGTTTGCCCAACAATATAGCTCGATGCCTCGGAGCTTAAAAATACAATGGTATTGGCAACTTCAGCACTTGCTCCCAATCGTTGTAATGGAATAACCGATTTAATATGACGGACGACTTGGCGTGACACTTTTTTGACCATGTCAGACTCAATCATACCCGGTGCCACCGCATTGACTCGAATTCCTTTACCTGCCAACTCTGCAGCCAACGTATGAGTAAAACCTATAATTCCAGCCTTAGCGGCGCTATAGTTACTTTGACCAATACTTGGAACAATCCCTGCAATAGAAGCAACATTAATAATGGTCGCTTTTTCTGCCGATCTTAATAAAAGCAATAACTGTTTAGTAAATTGACAAGTTCCTAATAAATTGGTTTTAATAACATATTCAAATTCACTTATATTTATAGCAGAAAATAATTCATCTTTAATCACACCTGCATTGTTGATTAATATATGAATAACACTAGCATATGCCTTTAGTTTATCTAAAAAATCATGAATTGATTTATCATTATTGATATCACATTGTAATATATGTAAGCGGTGACAATATTCACTCTCTTTTTTTAGCTTATCTAAGTTATTTCTATTTTGGTGATATAATGCATAAACATGACACTGCTGTTCAAGGTATTTCTGGCAAATTGCAATACCTATATCACCATTAGCTCCTGTAACAATCACATTCTTATTCTTTAGATCAGAATATATAAACATAATAAAACACCTATAAAAGCATCAATTAAAAATTGCAACAGCGACAGCATAATGATCACAATGAGAAATACTTAATAATGATTGGGTTATTTTTTTCTGCTTTAATAAATTAGAAAAATGGCCTGTAAAAAAATAACAAGGTGCGCCATATTCATCATGCCTTATTTCAATATCATGAAATAAAATTCCCAAACGAAATCCTGTACCTATTGCTTTTACAGCGGCTTCTTTAGCAGCCCAAAACCCTGCAACACGATGATAATTTTCATGAATTCTACCGATACTGTTTCTTTCATATTCAGTTAATAATCGCTGAGTTAACGGTTCACCACTTCTACATATTGCAATAGCCACCTTTTTTATTTCTATAATATCAGTTCCTATTCCCATATTATTTCATACTCAAGATGGTGTATCCTTTGATCTATGAGCGACAAAATATCGCTCATAGATAGGCTAAAATGTTATTTATTTAACGGCCCGACAACTTTACCTTTATTAGTAAAAGTGCCTTTATTATCGATAGTAATACTTTCTCTACCAACAATAATACCTGATTTTTCATTAGTAATATTCTCACCAGAAATAGTCGTGTCTTTTATTGAATTAAGAATACCGCGATTAATAATATTTCCTGTCACACCTAATTCGAAACTATTTTTACCTGACATAATACTATTGCTGGCATTGGTATATTTACCATTTATATTTACACGTAAATGTTCTACACCAGAAATGACGCCATTGTTTTCAAAATCACGATTAACCGTCACTTCAGTATCACCACTCGACGCAATAACACCTTTTAAGGTATTACTTTCAACCGAACCTGTACTGTTATTTTTCAGTGTATCGGTTTGCAGTGTTAATTTATCCTGGCCAAACAATGTGCCTTGTGAATTGGTAAAGGTGCTTGTCACTACAGAAGCATTTTTATGTGATGCAATAGTACCACTGGTATTATCAACAGAGGTGAATTTAAGCTCCATATCCCCATTTTCTGTTACAATACGTCCTTTATTACTCACTAATTTATTACCGCTTAATTTCATTTCTCCTTTACTAATTAATCCCCCTTTCTGATCAGGTTGCCCCAGATAAAAGCCCATTTCTGTTTTGAAATCTAAACTGCTGTTATTCGTCAGTTCTGGTGTATCAATCTCTAATTTCTGTTCAGTGATCACAAATCCTGATGTGTTATTAAATTTATCTGTTTTAAAATAAATAGCGTCTCCTTTAATAACACCTTTATTATTATTTATATAAGGCGCACTGATGGTGACACTATCGCCTTCTAAGTAAAAAACACCAAAGTTATTATCTAATGTCTGGGAGAAAGTCACATTAGCACCGGTTTTAGATGCT
This sequence comes from Proteus sp. G2675, assembly GCF_963886535.1. Lineage (NCBI taxonomy): Bacteria > Pseudomonadati > Pseudomonadota > Gammaproteobacteria > Enterobacterales > Morganellaceae > Proteus > Proteus sp. G2675. The sequence continues at coordinate 132,973 of NZ_CAWPCB010000009.1, read as the reverse complement.
AAGCCACCATAGAGGTTTTTGATCTTATCACTACTAAATGTCAAGTACCCCCCTGATTTTATATGTCCCCATTTATTGGTAATGTCGCCTTTATTAGTGAAGTTCATATCGCCATCGGTGGCAATAATCCCTTGGTCATTATTCAGTCCAGCAATATTAACTGTCATACCATCCAGACCACTAAGAATACCTAATGAATCATCGCTAGCAGTATCTGCAGTCATACCGGTATTTTTCAGTGCCTTACCATTAGTATCAATTTCAACACGAGTAACTGAGCGTAGGCGACTATGGGTATTATTCATTGCGCCACTATTAATACTAATATCCCCTGACGCATCAATATAAGCATCAATATTATTGAAATCTTTTAGGTTAGTATTAATATCAATGACACTTTTAGAATTAATTTGACCCTCTTTATTATTAAATAAGCCACTATTAATTTTAATACCATTAGTAGCAGAAATACCGACGCCTTCACCGACCGTTGCAGTATTCGTTATTGGTTTACCGTTTGTCTGAATATCTAATTTATCTTTACTTGCAATATAGGAGGCATTGTTTTTAAATTCACCACTATTGATGATTACATTTCCATCAGCAGAAATATTACCACCAGAGATATTATCAACTTTCGCTTCTTTGGTTTCTATTGAGATAGTTTTAGTACTTTGTATTTCACCAGTACTATTTGTAACACCTTTATCGAAAGCAAAATAGATATCCCCCTCAGATAAGAAGTTACCTTTATTATTATCAAGTGCACCGCTATGAATAAGCTCGATCCCTCCCCCAGCAGTTTCAACATTACCATTATTTTTCAGTGGTGAGTTAGCTTCAGTACCTATAAATTTTAGCGATGAGCTTCTCACTCCTGCATTCTTGACTATCTGCAAACTATATTTACTAGCAACGCCTGTTGGCTTTTGTGCAACCACCGTATTATCTTGTGCTTTAACTTCATTAGCGCCAGTTATCACATTCACATTAATACCAGATGCATCAAGAGGCGATTCAATAGAAACATTGCGGGCAATTAAATCAATCTGTTGCGCACTTTTATCAAAAGTGGCATTACCTTTAACAGTAATATTCCCTTTTTCCACTTTATAACTATCAACGGTATCATTTTGTGTATTCACTTTCCCAGTAGTCAACACAACACGGTCAGCACTAAGAAAGTTACAGCTACTACAAATAATTCCAGCAGGATTAGATAAAATCACCCGTGCTTTTGTTCCGGCCACCTCAACAGGACCATTTAACGTAATGGCTTTTTTAGCGTTAACCTCAAGAGTAATCTCTTTTGCCGCACCGCTAGATAAATTACTATTACCGTCAATATGCCCCGATAATTGAGTATCAGCACCATCAGGACTATTATTTAATATTAATCCTGCTTCAGAAACATCAAAACTGGTTAATGAATTACTGGAATAGCCATTAATCGCTGCGGCAATATTAAGAATATCAACACTACTATTTTTTTGCTGTTGTTGCACAACAATATGAGCAGACGGATCCGCCTGTACTACAGTCGCCATATTTAACGTTGATAATACAGAGAAAACTAATAAATTAATTTTAAAAGAAACAATTTTTTTCCTATTCATTATAATTACCTTATATTAAGCACAAAAGTTAATTAAATAATAAGATCTCTCTTTATTTAAAAGATCTATTAAGCACTAACAGGTGACAAATAAAATATAAAACAAAAAATCGATTGAAATTTACTGGTGAGTTAACTTTAGAGAAATATATTTATTTGGCAATAGGAAAGCATATTCATAATTAATTAGATCCCGAACTAAATAAAATGAAAACAATATAAATAATTACTCTGATAAAAATAATACCAATAGAGATATCATTTTATTTCTAATAACAAGCATTATTACTATAGGTATTAATGCTTAATTAAAACCTATACCTCCTTTATCTCTACAACACTTTTTCGTGATATGTTCGTCTTAAAACGCAATCGATTACTTTTTAGGTGCAGTTTCTAATTTATTTGTGTAGGATAAAGCGAAAAACATTTTTTTTGGGATCTTTTGTCTATGAGCATGTCATCACCAAATTCTGCTCCGCAGAGTTTGCTCCAACGCCTGTTTAAACTTCAGGAACACGGCACCACGGTTCGCACAGAACTGATCGCCGGTGTCACCACTTTTTTAACTATGGTTTACATTATCTTTGTTAACCCACAAATTCTTGCTGCAGCCCATATGGATATTAAAGCAGTGTTTGTTACTACCTGCTTAATTGCCGCGTTCGGTAGTATTTTAATGGGACTGGTGGCTAATCTACCTATCGCCGTCGCACCCGCGATGGGTCTAAATGCCTTTTTTGCCTTTGTCGTAGTAGGAGCGATGGGGTATTCATGGCAAGTGGCCATGGGCGCTATTTTTTGGGGCGCAGTAGGTCTCTTTTTGCTTACTCTCTTTCGTATACGCTATTGGATAATAGCGCATATTCCGCTTAGTTTACGTGTTGGGATCACCAGCGGTATCGGTCTGTTTATTGCCATGATGGGCCTAAAAAACTCTGGGATCATTATTCCTAACAACGACACCATTGTGACTATCGGTAATTTTGCCTCCCACAATGTGTTATTAGGTGCTCTAGGCTTTTTTATTATCGCCATCCTTGCAGCTCGTAATATTCATGCGGCAATCTTAATATCGATTATTATCACTACGGTGATTGGCCTGTTATTAGGGGATGTTCAATATCAAGGTATCTTTGATATCCCCCCTTCTATTGCTCCCGTTGTAGGGCAGGTTGATATTGTTGGCGCATTAGATATTGGCTTGTCTGGGGTTATCTTTGCTTTTATGTTGGTTAACTTATTTGACTCATCCGGTACATTAATTGGTGTCACCGATAAGGCAGGTTTAACAGACGATAAAGGTAAATTCCCACGAATGAAACAAGCGCTCTATGTAGATAGTTTAAGCTCTGTCGCAGGCTCCGCCATGGGGACATCATCTGTTACCGCATTTATTGAAAGTACCTCTGGTGTTTCTGTTGGTGGTCGTACCGGATTAACTGCAGTTGTGGTCGGTATTCTTTTCTTACTCGCCATTTTCTTATCACCACTGGCTGGCATGGTGCCAAGCTACGCTACCGCAGGGGCATTAATTTACGTCGGGGTGCTGATGACCTCCAGCTTAACGCGCGTAAAATGGGATGATTTAACTGAATCCGTACCAGCGTTTATTACCGCCGTGATGATGCCATTTAGCTTTTCTATCACCGAAGGTATCGCCCTTGGCTTTATCGCCTATTGTGTGATGAAAGTGGGTACTCTACGCTGGAAAGAAATTAATCTCTGTGTGGTGATCGTTTCACTGTTATTTATTCTAAAAATATTATTAATTGATACTCACGTCATTGATTTAAATAATTTATTTTAATATTTAATAAATTAATTTATTGATAATAAAAAAAGCACCAATAATATTCATTACTGGTGCTTTTTATTATCTTAAATTACTTAATATAAGTTGGTAGCAACAAACCAAAAATAGCGGAATCAGACACTTCATCACCGACAATCCAGCGTTGCTTTAAATAGCCTTCTTGCTCAAAACCAAGCTTGGTTAATAATGCCCTAGAGGCTTGGTTATCGGGATGTATATCCGCTTCTAAACGGCGTATTGATAGATGTGTTCTTAAATAATCAATAAAAGCAATCATTGCCTCATACATCAACCCTTTTCCTTGAAAGGCGTTATCAAGACAATAACCAATTTCACCACGGCAAGAATGGAGATGATGATTGAAGAATACACACATGCCAATAAGTTTATCTGTTGCTTTATCAATAATGGCTAAACGCAGATATTCCTTACGCTCCATATGCGTAATATCCTGAATAATATCTTCCTTCGCTTGTTGTATATTTTGCCAAGGAAGATGGCTCCAATAACGAGTAACCTCAGGAGAGCTCATAATCTGGAACCACTCTTGAGCATCCTTCATGGCAAAAGAGCGTAATAATAATCGCTCTGTTTCAATACGAATATCAGCATAACGCATTTTACAACTTCTCTGATTGCTGTTTAGGCGAGACAAAAGCGATACATACCGGCTCTGCCAGTGCATCGGGCTCAGAGCGAAACATGACTTCTTGAGTATCTGCTATTTTTAAACTCGGCCAATATTGTAATCCCGCATCGAAATGGGCTTTATCACAGTAATACCCCACCGGGCCAATCAATAAGACACCTTTGTCCTCTAATTGCGCCAACGTAATATGACGGTTATAAATATTAGGGGGCTGAACATCTTTCTCGACAATCCAGGGTTGGGCTGATAGCGGTCTATCTTTGCCATAAAAAGTGACCCACTCATGCATATACTCACCCCCTACATAAGATAAAGGCTGATGATAATGCTGATGCCAAGCATTCTCGACATCTTGTACAAAGGTTTTAACACCAATAAACTTTTGACCCGCATTACGCACATTAGCAGCTTGTACTACCGTATAACCAGATACCACTAACATACCAAAAACCGCTAAACCATATAACACACCACGTAATGAACGCTTAGGTATGACACTAATTGAGCCGACAAAAAGAGCGGTAGCCACTGACATAAAAGGTTGTAACCACTCAGTGATGCGTCCCCCTTCATGGAAACTAAACCAAATAAAAATAATCGCTAATGGGAATAGCAAAATAAAATTCAATAATTGACTATCTTGAGAAGTACGCCAACTAACTCGCCCACCATAAAGACGTACAATTCCCCACATTAGTAGCACTGGATAGAAAACCGTTAAAGCGGCACGTAACGTACGTAAATTAAAACGTGCTTCTATTTGTGAGTCGACCCATTTAAAGGCGGCAAAGTCGTTTTGCCACAACCAAATAAAATTAGGTATGACAAACGCCAACCAGATAGCTATCGCAAAGTAAAAATAAGGGGAGCGATAGCTTTGACGAACTTTAGGTACTAATACGCTTAATAAGAATACCGCACCAATCAGGGCTAATGAGGAGTATTTCCCCATAGTAGCCACTCCCATCACTACAGCGAATCCACACCAATATTTGGGGTTGTCATTGATAGCGCATAAAAAGAAATAGAGCGCCCAAGGCCAGCAACCCACTAAAATATAATTATCGTTATAAGGAATGATATCGAAATTAATAATTCCTGATAAATTTAAACCTAACATGGCAAACCAAGCTAGGTGATAATTTTTGGTTAACTTATAGGCTAAATTCCAAACACCTAATAAGCCGATGGCTATCATCACAAAGTGGATAAAATACCAATAAAAGCTAAAATCAATACCACCATAAATGGCTGGCCACATAATAAAACCAACAAACCAAGGGTTTTTAGGTGAGCCCCAACCGCCATTAGTACCCCAGTTAACCGCTTCTACGGCATCATAAGGTACGGTGGGATCAAATAAATAGCTGACGATAATCCATAAAACCGCATAACCAATTATCCACCAATAAACTGGTTTGCGTAATCGAGCAAATGATAATGTCATAATAAACAGAATGTTAAGTTAATTAGTTTAAATTTATAGTTAATTGCTATCACAATACAGTAAAGTATAGTAAACCGAGCGCTACATTGTACGTGAGTAAATATTAAATTGTCTTAAATTCGTGCTTTTATCGCAAAATAGTTTCTGATAGATTGCGCAACCAATAAGATCACAAATCGAGTTACCATTATGAATATGATTAAAAGAAAACCCGCAGCTAAAACGCGTAAAAAAACACGTGAAGAGCTAAATGCAGAAGGACGTGAACGTAAGCGCCAGAAAAAGCATCGTGGCAATCCTGCTGGTAACCGTCAGCAGGAAGCGATGAAAAAAGAGCAAGCGCAAACCAATGAACAGAAAGATCCACGTATTGGTAGTAAAAAACCAATTCCACTCATCGTGGATAATCAGGCGCCTAAAGTAGATAAGAAAAAATCCGCGCCAGCAAAAATGGAGCCTATGCGCTTATCGTTAGAAGAAGAGTTAGCACTCTTAGAGAATGATACTCGTTTAGATGAATTACTCTCTCGTCTGGAAGAAGGGGGTAAACTCAATCCAGAAGAGCAAGCTTATACTGAAAAAACCCTTGATCGCATCGATGCGTTAATGGCGGAATTAGGCATTGAGTTTGAAGAAGATGACGATGAAGAAAAAACAGAAGATATTATGCAGTTATTAAAAGGTAAGTAATTTATCGTTACCCTATCTTAATCTGACAGATACCAAATATATATTGGTATCTGTTCATTTCCTTTCTCTCTATTTTAGAGAGTCATAATTAGAAATTATGATTTTTTATTTAAATTTATTTTTTAAATAAAAGCTCAGACAACTCTATCTATTTCTTATTAATTAACCCTGATATTCTATTTTTCTTCTTTTAATATACGAGTAATAATAAGTATGGATAATAAACAACACTATTTAGATATCGCCGCAGGGCAAGGAAAAAAAGAGCCCTCTCGTATAGTGGCATTCCCTGCACAGCCACTAAACTATGCATTGATAGAACAACGCCTAGAAGAACAGACCGAATACACAGATGGTGAGATAAGCTATCTTAGTGATGATCTTGATGAAGGTTTTTTCTATCATTGCCAACATGGCGATGATGAGCTCCATTTTTTTATCTGTCTGCTACCACGATCAGAAGATTATCAAATACGTCCTATGTATGCGACAGATGAGATGACTCCTGAGCTATTAGCCCATGCCAATGCCACCACTCAAGACATCTTATTAGAAACGATGTTCTCTGACACCCTACATCCTTTAGCGAGTTATCGCCATCAGCTCAATCTACTGAACATAATTGCGCCAGAAATGATCCTCGCACTGGATGAATCTGCCGCAGGTAAAGGATTAACTCCCGAATGGATACGCTTTCAATTGGAGACACCCGATCTCTATCCTGAAGTAGAAAGTTTGTATGTTATTCATGCAGTTTACGATACAGAAAATGATCCACCAACCATGTTCTGGTTTCATACCCATGGCTTGCAACGTTGTGGCTTAACTGAAGTTGATTTAGTGATCCCAAGCATGTTGGAATCTTACTACGGTATTCCTGATCTTTTCCGTTGCTTCGTCAATAACAGTATTAACAACCGCCAAATTGAATTTGGCGAGCCGATGCTTTGTGGACAAACTTCGTCAGGATTAGAATATTTAGTCGCGCTGCCCTTTGAAGAAGGTATACGTCACGTTAATCAGTCCACACCTTTAGATAGTCTTAGACCATTAGAAGAGATGCGTTATAACACTCAAGGGGCACCACATGGCGTATTTCTGGGCGATATGGCTGATAGAGACGAATATCATCAGCACCCATCATCGATGTTATTTAGAACTAATGAAGAAAACCCTATTTTAGAAACTTTCTTTAAAGGTTATGAAGAACAACAAGCCATGATGCTACTACGCAGTAACGAAGAAACCTACGAAATGGCAGAAAAGGCCAAAAGGCGTTGGCAATATTTTCTCTCCATGTTTGATAACTACCATCAGCCCCCCGTAGAGAAAAAAACCGGTTTCTTGGCAAAATTATTAGGTAGTAAAGAGAGCAATGAAGAAACTGAGAGCCCATGGCAATTTATGATTAAGTTTGGTATTCCTTATGGTGATAAGGAAGAAAAAGAGCTTGAGCACATGTGGTTTATCCCTCAGTCTCGAGAAGGTGACCGAATTTATGCTAAGTTACTTAACGTACCATTCTATGTACAAGAAATGGAAGAAGGTGGCATTTATCCCATTGATATTGCGTTCATCACTGATTGGGTTATCTCTTATGAAGGTTATAGTTATACCCCTAATACGATTTATCAACTTTTTAGCCACCAGCAGACTCACTAATCCCACTAATTAACTAGCACTATTCTCTGCAACGGGATCTGTCAGTATGACCTTGATGATAGATCCCGTTAATAGCATTCACTGATTGTTACACTAATGATGCGCAATTATCTCTAACTGTTACAGTTTGTTTTTTGATGAATAACAATACAGCCTTCACGGCATTTATCTGATAGCTTTTCGACCATTATTATAAATTAAATTGATGTACATCAAGAGAACACATAGCCATTGTGGGCTAAATTATACTCAATAAAGATGGTTATAATTCTCATTTGCATTAAATATTTACCTAATCACCCTATTTTTCTTGTGCGTTTTCTTTTTAAATGCGTTAATAATTATCAGTATCATTATTTTTTGTATCAATATAATTAGTGGAAGGACGTTTTATGTCTCTCATTCCAAATCATAGCTACAAGATCCTCAGCTATTCCCCGCAAATTAGCCCTGCCTATCGGCAGAAGCTATTATCATTAGGGATGCTGCCAGGCGCTATTTTCAATGTGATCCGTATCGCACCTTTAGGTGATCCTATCCAAATTGAAACTCATCGGGTCTCTTTAATTTTGCGTAAAAAAGATCTCGCTTTGATAAATCTTAGCGAAATCGCTCATAACGAAAAATAACAGCTTATTTATCAACTACTCAGGCAATACAACTACTGGCATCACTATTATGACTCCTCTTACTATTGGTCTTATCGGTAATCCTAATGCGGGTAAAACAACGCTTTTTAATCAGTTAACAGGCTCTCGTCAACGTGTCGGTAACTGGGCGGGTGTTACTGTTGAACGTAAGGTAGGTCGCTTTACAACCAAAAATCATAAAATTGAATTAGTTGACTTACCGGGCACTTATTCTTTAACAACAATTTCAGAACAGACCTCTCTGGATGAGCAAATTGCTTGTCACTTCATCTTAAGTAATGAAGCGGATATGTTGATTAACGTTGTAGATGCTTCCAATCTTGAACGTAATCTTTATCTCACATTACAACTGCTTGAACTCGGTATTCCCTGTATCGTGGCACTGAATATGCTTGATATTGCTGAACACCAAAATATGCAAATTGATATTCAAGCACTTTCTGAACAACTCGGTTGTCCGGTGATCCCTATGGTATCAACCAAGGCATCAGGGATTGATAAACTGAAAGACACTATTGATAGCTTTCCAGCCACCAAAAGAAAACCCGAAGAGTTACTAACTTCTTATCCAACATGGTTATTAAACGAAGTTGAATCTTTAGCTGAAAAAATTAATCACGATGAATTCAATTTACAGCAACGCCGTTGGATGGCATTACAATGTTTAGAAGGGGATATCTATACTCATCAACGTGCTGAAATTACCTCACAAGAGATAAAAGCCATTCGTCAGCGCATTCAAACTGAGCATAGTAATGAGCCAGAATTAGTGATTGCCGATGCACGTTATCAAAACATTGAGCGTATTTGCCATGCAGTCATTAATATGGAGTCCATCAAGCCCAATCAGCTCACACAAAATATCGATAAAGTGATATTAAATCGCTGGTTAGGTGTTCCTATCTTCTTGTTTGTCATGTATTTAATGTTTGTGCTTGCCATCAATATTGGTGGAGCATTGCAGCCTGCTTTTGAAGGTGGCTCTGAAGCTATCTTTATACATGGGATCCAATGGCTAGGTGCAACATTCAATTTCCCTGAATGGTTAACTATTTTCCTTGCTCAAGGTGTTGGTGGTGGTATTAATACTGTACTCCCTCTGGTACCACAAATCGGCATGATGTATCTCTTTTTATCTATCCTTGAAGACTCTGGCTATATGGCACGTGCTGCTTTCGTGATGGATAGATTAATGCAAGCGCTAGGATTGCCCGGTAAATCCTTTGTACCGCTGATTGTTGGATTTGGTTGTAACGTCCCATCCATTATGGGGGCACGTACTCTAGACGCCCCAAGAGAGCGATTAATTACTATCTTAATGGCTCCCTTTATGTCTTGTGGCGCACGTTTAGCCATATTTGCTGTTTTTGCTGCCGCATTCTTTGGTAAAAATGGCGCCAGCGTGGTTTTTTCACTTTATTTATTAGGGATCCTTGTTGCTATTTTGACGGGTTTACTACTCAAACATACCATTATGCGAGGTGAAGCTTCTCCTTTTGTCATGGAGTTGCCGGTTTATCACGTTCCCCATATCAAAACCTTATTAATACAAACTTGGCAACGTTTAAAAGGCTTTGTTATCCGCGCGGGTAAAGTGATTATCATCGCCAGTATGTTTATTGGTGCATTAAATAGCTTCACTTTTTCCGGTAAAGCGGCTGATAGTATTAATGATTCTGCCCTCGCTTCCGTCAGTAAAGTGATCACTCCGTTATTGCAACCTATTGGTGTGCATAACGATAACTGGCAAGCTACCGTTGGTTTAGTCACTGGGGCAATGGCAAAAGAAGTGGTTGTGGGAACATTAAATACACTGTACACCGCAGAAAGTATTGTTAATGAACCTTTCGTTCCTGAAGAGTTTGATCTATGGGGCGAAATTGGTGACGCCTTTGCTGAAACTTGGGATAGCTTAAAAGAAACCTTTACATTCGCCGCGCTTTCCAACCCTATTGAGGCAAGTAAAGGTGATGGTGAAATGGATACGGGGACTATGGGTACCATGGGCAGCAAATTTGGTAGTGCAATAGCGGCCTATAGCTACTTAATTTTCGTTCTACTATATGTGCCTTGTGTCTCCGTAATGGGGGCTATTGCTCGTGAAACCAGTCGTGGTTGGATGACATTCTCTATTCTTTGGGGATTAAATATTGCTTACTCACTTGCCGCGTTATTCTACCAAACAGCGACATTTAGCGAACATCCACAAAGTAGTACCATCACCATTGCTGCTGTATTGATATTTAACTTAATTGTCTTTGTACTATTACGTAAATCTCGTCATCGTCTCAGTTTTAATTTAAGTAACAAACGCTCATTAGCGAAACAGTGCTGTGGTAAACAAGGTAGCTGTCACTAAGTCACAAAAGGAAAAATAAGATGGCAAGTTTGATGCAAGTTCGTGATTGTGTCGCGCTTAACGGTCGGGCTGATGCTCGTCTTGTCAGCCATCAGCTTAATATGCCTGAACCTATGGTAAAGGCGATGTTAGAGCGGCTTACGTTAATGGGTAAATTACAAGAGGTCGATGTAGAAGAGTGCTTGGTGGGTAGCTGTAAAAGCTGCCCTGAAGCCACCGCATGTCAGACTAAAGTTTATCAGTTACGCTCCTAACTCACTGTCTCTTTTAAACATATACCTTCCATATCCCCCTGCTATCTCACAGGGGGTTTTTCTGATAATCAAAATGAATTTTTTTCAACTTTTGCTGGTTATTCTTCATTTTACTTTTCCCACCATCTGCGCATAATCCAATCCTTAAATAGCCATAAAGACATCTAAATGTCCAAAATGAAATTATATACATTTACCTTTATTAGGATAATAAATTATGCCGATTACTGAATTCTCATCCATTATCTCTACGGGTACACAAGGTGGGTTGCAGATGCAATGTGCTTCTCGCCAATTTCAATTATTACTTGATGAGCCTATTTCATTGGGTGGAAACGACACCGCGATGACCCCCGTTGAAGCGCTACTTGGCACACTTGGTGCTTGTAAATGCATTGTTGCTAAGAGCTTCGCCCGCCTACACCATATTAATCTCCATAATATTCGTATTGAGGTAAAAGGCGAGCTAGATATCGATGGCTTTATGGGAAAGAATAAACAGGCTAAAATCGGCTTTAGTAAGATAACGACGCATTTCTATATCCAAGCAGATAATAGTAAAACAGAAATAGAAGCTTTTATCGCCTTTATTGAACGAACCTGCCCTATATTAGATACCATAACCAACCCACCAGAATGCGAAACGCTATATCATCTTGAATAGTCTATTAGCGTTATAACCTCTTCATTCATGCCAGAATTGATAAGGCCTCACACTGCTTTAACAAGGTTTCACTAAATTCATCCGGATGAGAAATAAAGGGAGCATGTGCGGCATGGCGAAAAATAACCGAAGGAGAGTCAGGATAACGAGCATCTAATAAAGCTGCGACTTTTCTTGGTACTAAACCATCTAAATAACCATAAAGCCGAATAAAAGGACAACATAAGGTAGTAAGCTGTTCTCGCAAATCTTCTGTACGTAAAATTTCCAGCCCGCCGTTTAATGTTTCAACGGAAGGCAAAGGTTGTGCCAACACGACCGCTTTCAAGGCCTTAGTATCTTCACGAGCACTTTGAGTACCGAGTGTTTGCAAGGCTAAAAAGCGCTCAACCGTTCGATGAAAGTTATCACTCAATTGTTGCTCGAAACCTTTTAACACGTCTGGCTTAATTCCTGGCCATGTTTCATGAGCAGCAAAACAGGGGGAAGAGGCAACGGTAATTAACGCCCGTACATTATTAGGATTATCAAGTGCAATACGGCTTGCCACTAATCCCCCTAATGACCATCCTAGCCAAATGGCTTTTTTTTCAGGTGCCTGTGAAAAAACAATATCAGCCATCTCTTTAAGCGTTAGCACAGGAAAACCTTGGCTTCTGCCATATCCCGGTAAATCAACCAGATGCAGGGTAAAATGCGAGCTTAATCGCGTAATGATTGATTGCCAAACCTGAGCATTCAAGCCCCATCCGTGCAACAGCACAAGATGCGTTTTTCCTTCACCTAAAGTCTGCCAATACAATTTATTCATTGTTATGCTCTCTTCTCTTATTTTACAGGGATGTTCACTATGCTGATAACAATAGCAGGATATTGCTGGTTATGTCGTCAACCATTGCGTTATGGTAACCACAGCATTTGTTCAAGTTGTATTCGTCATCTGCCACAACAAAATAATCGTTGTCCGGGATGTTTGTATCCCTCTACCCACTCAATGATATTGTGTGGACGGTGTTTGCGATCACCACCACGCTGGAAACAGATGTTGACAGTCACTGACTATCGCCCACCGCTTAATAAATTATTACACCTTTATAAATATCATCCTCGCCCTCAGATAGCATTATGTCTTGCGAAACTTTTTTTATTACGGTGGCTTGCTCATCGTCGCGAGAATTTAGTTCGCAAGCCAGAGCAAATTATTAGCGTACCGCTACATCGACATCGTCGTTGGCGTAGAGGCTTCGACCAAGTTGAGGCTATCGCTAAACCTTTGGCAAGATGGTTAAATTGTCCTTATCACCCTAATACCTTGATAAGAACTCGTGCTACACTGGCACAAACACATCTTAATGCCAAACAAAGGCAACAAAATTTAGATAATGCCTTTATCGTAAATCGCACAGTGTCAGTGGCAGGCAAGGATCTGGCACTGATTGATGATGTTATCACCACAAGCGCGACGCTCAATGCTATTGTACCTTTGCTATTTCGTGCTGGAGCACGCTCTGTTGAGGTATGGGCTATTTGCCGAACCTTGTAGTTAACCGTCAATTGGGCGTATGATAACCAACCAGAACAGTCAACTATTGAGCAAGACGATATGATTACTATTACTGATGCCGCACAGGCACACTTCGCCAAACTATTGGCTAATCAAGAACCCAATACTCAAATCCGTGTTTTTGTCATTAACCCAGGAACACCTAACGCTGAGTGTGGCGTTTCTTACTGTCCACCCGATGCAGTAGAGCCGAACGACACAGAAATTAAATTTGAAAAACTTTCTGCTTATGTTGATGACATCAGTGCACCTTTCTTAGAAGATGCAGAAATTGACTTTGTCACAGACCAATTAGGCTCACAATTAACATTAAAAGCACCTAATGCAAAAATGCGTAAAGTGGCTGACGATGCGCCTTTAATTGAACGTGTTGAATATGTACTGCAATCACAAATCAACCCACAGTTAGCGAGTCACGGTGGCCGCGTAAGCTTGATGGAAATCACTGAAGATGGCTATGCTATCTTACAATTCGGTGGTGGTTGTAATGGCTGCTCCATGATTGATGTCACTTTAAAAGATGGTATCGAAAAAGAGCTACTTAACCTGTTCCCAGAAGAGTTAAAAGGCGTGAAAGATTTAACCGAACACCAACGTGGTGATCACTCCTACTACTGATCCTCTATTACAAATCCCCTTTGATATTCACCTGCACAGATATCCTAGGGGATTTGTGTATATGCCATTATCATTTACAAAAGGTAACGCCATCTTTACTGATTTGACGTTATTATAGTGATATCGTTCTCTCGCTCAGAACATAACAATGTAATTAACAATATAATAAATAAGACAATTATGGATAGTTTTCAATTTCTTAGTGTTGAACAAGCCTATCAATTTTGGGTATCTCAATCGGCTATTTTAGTTGATGTAAGAGATCCGCAAAGTTATCGTCTTGGTCATGCCACTGGCGCTTTTCATTTAACAAATGATACGCTTAACCAATTTCTACAAGATGCGGATTTTGATGTTCCTGTGATGGTGATGTGTTATCACGGTCATAGTAGCCAAGGCGCAGCACAATATCTGGTCAATATGGGCTTTGAAACCGTATATAGTATTAATGGCGGTTTTGAAGCATGGCTAAGAGAGTTTCCTCAAGCGATAACTTCTCTGCAATAATTACAGATGAGTTTCTCAATGATCCACATTATCACACTATCTAACCCACAACTTGCTGATATGTTCGTCAATTATATGGCGACAAAAGGTGTTCGGATCCACGCAAAAACAGAAAATCAACAAGTCAGCCTTTGGTTGGAAAACGAACAACAACTCAATCAGGTTGAAAGTGAGCTAAAAACCTTTCTTCGTGAACCTTTTCACCCTCGTTACCAAGCGGCAAGTTGGCAAACAGGTGCGCCTCAACGTACGGGTCTACAATATCGCCCGGCTTTTTCAATCAAAAGCATGGTGCAACAATCAGGCCCTTTAACGGTTTTGACCATAATCTTATGTGTGCTCGTCTTTATCTGGCAGCAAATAGTGGGCGATTACAATGTCATGTTACACCTTGCATGGCCATACGATGCTAGTCTCGATTTTGAACTATGGCGTTATATCACCCCAGCATTTGTTCACTTTTCGCTCATGCATATCGCCTTTAATTTAGCGATGTGGTGGTATTTAGCCAGCCAAACAGAAAAACAACTGGGTACAGGCAAATTATTTGTCATTATGCTCATTTCTGCGCTATTTAGTAATTGGGCACAATCACTGTTTGCAGGATCCAACTTTGGTGGACTTTCTGGTGTTGTTTACGCGCTAATTAGCTATGTTGGCTTAACAGGTTTGCGGGCTCCAGAAAAAGGGATCGGTGTTCCTACCGGCTTAATTGTTTTTTCCATATTGTGGATAATCGCGGGTTATATGGGCGTTTTAGGTGATTCTATCGGAAATGCTGCACATTTTGCCGGCTTCCTTATCGGCTTATTGATGGCTTTGTGGGATAATCGACATCAATTATCTCGTCAATCATAATAAAATTAACATGATATTTTTAACTTTAGGGGACACCTGTGAAGCAAACACAACGGCATGATGCCATCATCGAACTGGTACGCTTACAAGGCTATGTCAGCACCGAAGAATTGGTGGAACATTTTGAGGTCAGCCCACAGACTATCCGACGTGATTTAAATGAATTAGCGGAAAAGAACAAAATCCAACGTCATCATGGAGGCGCTGCATTACCATCTAGCTCTGTGAATGCCGCTTACCACGACCGTAAGATCATGTGGTCTGATGAAAAATCACGTATTGCCCAACGTGTTGCTAGCTTAATTCCTGATGGTGCAACACTATTTATTGATATTGGTACTACCCCTGAAGCCGTAGCCCATGCACTGATTAACCATAAAAATCTGCGTATCGTCACTAATAATCTGAATGTCGCCACTTTATTGATGGATAAAGAAGACT
Organism: Proteus sp. G2675; assembly: GCF_963886535.1. Taxonomy (NCBI): domain Bacteria; kingdom Pseudomonadati; phylum Pseudomonadota; class Gammaproteobacteria; order Enterobacterales; family Morganellaceae; genus Proteus; species Proteus sp. G2675. Next base: position 117,179 of record NZ_CAWPCB010000009.1, on the reverse strand, counting down.
TTCGCTTGATCTTAGCGGGTGGCGAAGTGCGTACCCGTGATGGTGGTATTGTCGGTGAAGCCACCCTGGATTTTATCTCTCAATTCCGCCTTGATTACGGCATCTTAGGGATAAGTGGTATTGATATGGACGGATCTTTGTTGGAATTTGACTACCATGAAGTCCGCACTAAACGTGCCATAATCGAAAATTCTCGTTGTGTTATGCTAGTGACCGACCACTCTAAATTTGGCCGTAACGCGATGGTCAATCTTGGTAATATGAATCTGATTGATTACCTTTTCACCGACCAAGAGCCACCATCAGGCATTCAAAAAATTATTGAACAACATAACGTTCAGCTTGAGCTTTGCTAGGATAACCCTCTATTAAAAAGTACCTTTCGAGGTACTTTTTCCTAAAATTTTCCGCTTTTTTTACCTATTTATTCTTTTGTCAAACCCCATTCCCTTTCCTATTCTTATCAATAACATCATTTGTTCTTTTCAGTTAATAAGCACACTAAATGTAGGGATATGATAATAAATTGTTATTTATATCACGCAGTAATGTTTTTTATCGGTTATATAGTTGGCATTTCCAACAAAATTCATTACAATTATGAGCGAAAACGAACATTAAAGAATTGTTTCGCGCATTCTTAGGAGGATGTTATGGAAACTAAAGACTTGATTGTCATCGGCGGCGGAATAAACGGCGCTGGAATTGCGGCGGATGCAGCAGGCCGAGGCCTTTCAGTATTAATGCTGGAAGCTCAAGACTTAGCCAGTGCAACATCTTCTGCTAGCTCAAAATTAATTCATGGTGGCTTACGCTATTTAGAGCATTACGAATTCCGTTTAGTCAGTGAAGCATTGGCTGAACGTGAAGTTTTATTGCGTTTGGCGCCTCATATCGCATTTCCGATGCGTTTCCGTTTACCGCATCAACCCCATCTACGCCCAGCATGGATGATCCGCATTGGTTTATTCCTCTATGATCACCTAGGCAAACGTGTCAGTTTACCGGGCAGTAAAAGTATTAAATTCGGGGCTAACTCTGTCTTAAAACCTGAATTAACTCGTGGTTTTGAATATTCCGACTGTTGGGTAGATGATGCTCGTTTAGTAGTATTAAATGCGCAAGAGATCGTTCGTCGTGGCGGTGAAGTTCGTACTCGTACCAAAGTGACGCGCGCTTGGCGTGAAAACGATTTATGGATGGTGGAAGCACAAGATTTACGCACCGGAGAAACTTCTCGCTACCAAGCAAAAGCATTAGTGAATGCAGCCGGTCCTTGGGTTAAAACATTATTCGATGAAGGGTTAAAATTAAAATCACCTTATGGTATTCGCTTAATCAAAGGTAGCCATATTGTGATCCCACGTGCTCACGATGAACCCCAAGCCTATATCTTACAAAATGAAGATAATCGCATTGTATTCGTGATCCCTTGGATGGATGAGTTCTCTATTATTGGTACCACTGATGTTGAATACAAAGGTGATCCAAAAGATGTGGCTATTGATAACAATGAAGTTGAGTACTTATTAAAAGTCTATAACGACCACTTTAAGAAACAACTGACCAAAGACGATATCGTCTGGAATTATTCAGGGGTGCGTCCATTGTGTGATGACGAATCCGATTCGCCACAAGCTATCACTCGTGACTATACCTTAGATGTACATGATGATAATGGTAAAACACCACTACTCTCTGTGTTTGGTGGTAAATTAACGACTTATCGTAAACTCGGTGAACACGCGGTTGATAAGCTAAATGCTTATTTCCCTAATATGGGTCAAGCGTGGACAAAAGAGGGTCAATTACCGGGAGGGAACTTAGAAGGTTACGATCGTGATGGCTATTCACGTCTTATTCGCCAACGTCATCCTTGGTTACCAGAAGCATTAGCACTACGTTTTGCTCGCACTTATGGTAGCAATACTGAAGTGTTGCTAGAAGGAATTACTGATTTAGCCGGAATGGGCGAAAATTTCGGTCATAATCTTTACGAAGCTGAATTACGTTATTTAGTTAAACATGAGTGGGTGATTGAGCTTGATGATGCTATTTGGCGTCGTACCAAACTTGGTATGTGGCTTAATGATGAACAAAAACAACGTATTACGCAATGGTTAGAGGCAAATACGCACACAGCATAATGCAGTAAAATATTCTCTGACTCTGTTCAATGTTCTTATTAGCAATTTTTGTGGCGCGATAATAGCGCCACTTTTTTTATTGCCGCATATGATGCTATTGACATTACACCTGACAAACCCATCAATAATTGCTTCAGCTGGTTTTGCACTGTTTTTGCAAAAATTCCATTAAAACCACAGCATTATTCTGTTTTTCATCTTTAGCGGAATACAGTAATACTAATGGTTTTTCTTTGGCTACCTTCAATAGTGGTTGCCAACTTTCCGGTATTGCTTCTAATTCTTTTATATAGCGAGCCGTAAATTGTGTGAAATCGCCATTTTCATGAAACCATTTTCTTAATTCAGTAGAAGGCGCGAGCGCTTTATTCCATTCATCATAATGAAAATCGCTCTTTTTCACCCCTCTAGGCCATAATCTATCCACTAATACACGATAACCTTCATGCTTACCGTCTTTATCATCATAGACACGTTTACAAGTGATCATTTCTACTCCCATTCAATCAATGAGTTAATTTTATTATAGAAGAAAATCTTCAAACGTATCCCTTCTGCGACTTTACGTTATTTAAGGTTGTCATCGTGCAACATGAAATTTTCTCCTCTTCCGATTGAATTATCCTCATTGAAACTAAGGTGAATAACTGTTGACTAAATAACCGAATTAAGAGAATCTACATCTAGACGTCTAAATGGTTAGATGGGTAAATAAGTAGCGATACTTAACGGAATAACAATAACAACATGTGACACAACGATTGATGAGGTATAGGTATGAGCTTTTATCACGCAAGCCAGCATGAAGCGCTTAATCAAAATCTTGCTGAATTAGATGGCCAGATCCAAGTTTCTTTTGAGTTTTTTCCTCCTCGCACACAAGAGATGGAAAATACACTCTGGCAATCACTGGCTCGTCTAAATACCTTAAAACCTAGCTTTGTTTCGGTCACTTATGGTGCAAATTCAGGTGAACGAGATAGAACACATGCCATTATTAAAGATATAAAAGAGCGTACAGGCCTTGAGGCAGCACCACATTTAACCTGCATTGATGCCTGTCGTGAAGAATTACAGCACATTGCCCAAGACTATTGGCAAAGTGGCATTCGTCATATTGTGGCGCTACGGGGAGATTTACCTGATAACAGCCAGAAGCCAGATATGTATGCCGTTGATCTGGTTCATTTACTGAAAGATATAGGAGATTTTGATATTTCGGTTGCTGCTTATCCAGAAGTGCATCCCGAAGCTAAAAGCGCACAGGCTGATCTTATTAATTTAAAAAAGAAAGTGGATGCGGGCGCTAATCGAGCCATTACACAATTTTTCTTTGATGTAGAAAGTTACTTACGCTTTCGTGATCGCTGTGTTTCAACGGGTATTGATGTAGAAATTGTTCCGGGTATTTTACCTGTCACCAATTTTAAACAGTTAAAACGTTTTGCCGGATTAACCAATGTGAAGATCCCCGGTTGGATGCATAAAATGTTTGATGGCTTAGATAACGATCCAGAAACTCGCGCACTGGTTGGGGCTTCTATCGCTATTGATATGGTGAAAATTTTAAGCCGTGAGGGCGTGAAAGATTTCCATTTTTACACTCTTAACCGCTCTGAATTGACCTACGCCATTTGCCATACATTAGGTGTTCGCCCACAACTTGCGAAGGTTTAGTCTTATCACCCCGCCCATAGTCTATTGGCGGGGTTTTTCTAGGCGAGATTATTTTGCAAAATGATAAGGTTGCTCGATAGGAAGTAAGCTATATGCAGTATCTAGATCGCCATTAGTAATACAAGTATCTATTTTACGCACTTTATCAGTAATATCGGTAATATTAACAATCCACTCATTGCAATATTTTTCTACTGCTTGATTACGTAACCCTATTTGAATAGTGCGATAACTTAAGCGATTAAGATAAATATCTCGTTCAGGATCCCACTGAATACGAATATCACTGGTTTCTGTTGCTTCTTGCCATTCTTTGGCACTCACATAGTGGTCTGGATCGAAATGACTGACCACACCTTGTGTTAGCATCTGTTGAAAGCCTTCATGGGTAATATCAACAGCCAAAATAGACGCTTGATTGGGATCTTTGCGCCCCCACCCTGAGCGATACATCATCCAAAGAAAGGAGGGTTTTACCCAAGTCATGCGGGTCATACTAAAAGGGGGAGAAACAAAAGTACCATTTGCGACTGCGCTCTGAGCGATAGTAGTAGAATAGGCTTGGTAAACACGGACAAAATCATCCGTATAGTATGCCCTTACTTGACACTCAGGACATCGGTCAACATCATCGTTCATCTTTCTTTAATATCCTTTTATATTAATAAAATGGAGCTATCTGCTTAAATTATGAGCCTCTAACCAGAGATAATCAAGAGTCCCTATTTTCATTAGGGATTTAATAGAATATGACACCGTGACAAGCCATACAAAAGAATGATCATAAAGCGCATAAATTAAAATGGCCATTATCGCTGCAATAATAAAAAATTTAATCTTGCAAAATATATCTTACACTACGTCCACCAGCGCCAAAGGCGCTCAATACATTGTACTGATTATCAAAACGACTCGATCACGAAATTTATATTAAGTTCTCTTTTATTTTCTGATCACTAGCGCTGACTAAATAATTATTTTCTCTTTCCTTCTTTCTTTATAGGAAGAAAGGAAAATATTAAGCAAATAATCACAAATGATACTAATAGTATTCGACCATAGAAATAGGGAAAAAACCGAACAATCAAAACACTATAAAGGACAAAAAAATAGCAATAATGCTTAATATTAAAGATTGTTTAAGGTCTTTTTAAAAAAAAAGAAAATATTTTTTTCATACATAGCCTATATTAAAGTCGCATATCTGATGATATAACATTCATCATATCAGAAGAGAATGGGTAGCCATTAACCACATATATCCCCCCAATGAGGCGAATAGAAAGCTTATTCTACTCACAAAGTGAGGCGAATAATCACGATATTTGACTCATGCTCCTGCAATTAGGCGTTTGATAAGTTGTGTTTTAATTAATGGAGGCGCTTTCACTACGTTACCTGCTATCTTAGCAGTCATGATTTCAAAGGCTTTTTCTACCAATAAGGTTTCATCTTGCTTCATTGACCAGACATTATTAGGTAAAAAACTTAACATAACGTGATCATCAAAAGTACCTATATTGATATGTGCGGGAATAACACCTTCTGTTTGGCGAATAGCACTTAATACGCCTTCTAAAATGGGTAGTGATGAGGCAATAAAATGACTGGGGATCTGCCGATGTTGTTCAAGATATTGCTTCATCATCTGTTCACCATCTTTGGTGGTGTTATGTTCTGCATAGGAAACGGTTACATGGCTTTCATCACCATAATGGGCTTTGATCGCCTGAACATAACCGCGCAAACGAGCTGCAATAGTAGGAAGAAGAGCATCACCGGCAAAAAAGTGGATTGGCGCATCTTGCTGTATCATCGCTTTCGTTAATTGTGCACCACTATCACAGTTATCAGACGCCACGCAAATTGCATTACTAACAGAAAAATCTCTATCTAAGAACACTAAAGGCTTTTGACGATGTTTAACGTGATGTTGCTGATTTTTTCGACTCGCTGAAACAATAAAAATCCCATCAACATTACGCTCATCCATAGACTTTACGAGCTTATTTTCATTTTTAATATCACCATAGGTACAACTTATCATCAGCTGGCAACCAATTTGGTGACAATGCATCTCTAACTTTTCCGCTAAAGCAGCAAAGAAGGGGTTGGACAGCCGAGGAATAACCAGACCATAGGTATCTGTTTTATTGAGTTTTAAGCTTCTTGCCGCATGGTTAACGGTATAACCAAAAACTTCGACATAATCAGCAATTTTTTTCTGGGTTTTTGCACTGATCCGATATTGATCACCTTTACCATTGAGTACTAATCGTACTGTGGTGATAGATAAATTCAGATCATTTGCAATTTGTTCAACTGTTTTTGCCATTAATGTTCCGTCATTGATATTGCCCTCATTTTGCTAACAATGAGGGCGGATTAACCTTTATTAAGCAGATTGACTACGCCATTTTTTCCACATTGATTTTAACCCAGGCCCGACAATAGGTAACAGCAGTGTTAATAGTGCAATAGCGAGGAATGTCGCAGTAATAGGTCGTGTATAGAGAATCGATAAATCTCCTTGAGACATCATTAAAGCACGGCGTAAGTTAGATTCTGCCATCGGCCCAAGGATAATACCTATCACCACCGGAGACATCGAAAAATCGAGCTTAATCATAATATAAGCCAGTAATCCTGCCCCCATCATCACAAAAACATCAATGATGCTATGGTTAACTGAATAAGCCCCCACACTACACAACACAAAGATAATGGGTACTAATACTCTTCTTGGTACATCCATCACACGTACAAACAGTTTCATACACAAGAAGCCTAAGATACCGAGAAAAATATTCGCCATCATTAAGCCGATAAAAATACTGTTCACTTCAACGGGATTATCCGTAAATAACTGTGGCCCTAGCGCTAATCCTTGCACCATAAAAGCCCCCATAATAATCGCCGTTGCGCCATCACCGGGAATACCTAAAGTCATTAGAGGTACCATGGTGCCACCCGTCACCGAGTTAGCCCCCGCTTCCGGTGCTGAAACCCCTTCGGGTGATCCTTTTCCAAATTCTTCAGGGTGTTTTGACCAACGTTTTGCTTCGTTATACGAGATAAAAGATGAAATATCTCCCCCAGTCCCAGGAATAGCACCAATAGCCGTTCCTATCGCTGATGAACGAAAATAGGTAGGTAAAACACGTTTAAAATCGAGCCACGTAGGTAATACACGATGAATACGGGCATTAATTTTCTCGCTTTTCTTCTGCTTGCGCTCACGATACTCTTCTTCAAAGCTAATCAAGCCTTGAGAAAATGCAAAGAGTCCCACGAGGATTGGAATAAACGAGACGCCCCCCATAAGATACACGGTATCAAACGTAAAACGTGGCCCTGCTGTCATAGGATCAAGCCCGATAGTGGCAATTGCAAGACCAATCGCGCCCCCCATTAATCCTTTCACAATCGATTGCGATGATACACTGGTAATAATACTTATGCCAAATACCGCAAGAGCAAAATATTCAGCAGCAGAGAATCCCGTCGCCACTTTTGCCAATTGAGGAGCAATAACAATTAAAGCGATAGTACTAAATACACCACCAAACATCGACCCCATGGTTGATAAGCCTAATGCTCGCCCTGCTTCACCTTTTTTAGCCATCGGATAGCCATCTAAGACGGTGGCTGCAGATGCAGGTGTGCCCGGTGTACTAATTAATATCGCGGTAATGGAGCCACCATAAACAGCCCCACAATACATTCCCAATAATAATAAGATCCCCGTCATTCCTTGAAAGGAGTAAGTCAGTGGGAGTAACAGTGCAATGCCCATATTCACTGTTAAACCCGGTAATGCGCCGATAATAATCCCCGCGAAAACCCCTAACAGGATCATTGTTATCGTTTCTAAACTAAAAACGACCATTAAAGCATCTAAAATTTCCATACCAAGGCTCCTTTACCGCTTACTCAAAAAAGACAGAGGTTGGCAGAGGTGAATTAAAAATAATGTCAAAGAAAACATAAACCGCGGCTACAATCACAATTGGGATCACCACCATGGCAATAGGTTTCCTCTCATTCATCAACCACATAATGATTGGGATAAGAAGCAATGATGGAACAATAAAGCCAAATAGATATAAACCTGTTGCATATAGCAGCATAAAAATGCCTAAGCCATAAGCACGCTTAACTGCGGTCGAACTTAAATCTACGGACTGGTGTACATGTTTAATTTTATCAACCACGACACCTATCCATTGAAAAATCCCCAGTAAAATAAATAAGATGGCTAAACCGTAAGGCCAAAAACGCTCCCCAGGTACACCATATTCATCAAACATACTCATATTACGGGAGAGATAGATAATAAGTAGCCCAAAAGCTACTGAAATCGCACCGATGATTGTATTGATTTTAGTCATGTCGGGATCTCCCCGACCCTATCCGACTTGCGGATAGGGTGGTTTATTATAGAAAGGTTATTTTTTTAGGGTGGCTGAGATTAATTCAGCATACATCTCATGATCTTCTTTCATCATTTGATACGCATCGTCACCGACGATAAATACTGGCATAATACCTTGTTTTTTCAATGCTTCTTGATATTCTGGTTTTTGAACCACTTCTGAAAATGCCCCTACTAATTCATTTTTAACGTTATCAGGCACACCTGCTGTTGTGGCTAATACAGCCCATGCGCGCATTTTCACGTTGGTATCGAGATTTAAGGCTTCTTTAAAGGTTGGAACATCCGGAATAAGTGGGAAGCGACGTTCATCCATCACACCGAGAATGCGCAAAATACCCGCATCAACCTGTGATTTAACCGCACCGGGTGTGGTTAATACGCCATCGATATGATCGCCCACTAATGCCGCAATAGAGGGGCCTGTACCTTCGTTATAAGGAATATGATTAAACTTAGTTCCCGTAGTACGTTCGATATTCACCCCCGCGAGGTGATAAATAGCCCCCATACCTGAGTTACCAATCTTTAATTTACCGGGGTTCGCTTTTGCCCCAGCAATAAATTCTTCCAATGTTTTATAAGGCGAATTAGCATTCACCACGAGCACAACCGGATCAGCAATCGTTGTCGCAATCGGGGTAAAGTCTTTATAGGTCACGGGTGACTTACCTTGATGTGGGAACATCGCTAATTCAACCGTCGTCATGACTAATTTAGTGCCATCAGGACGCGCATTTGCCACTTCAATTAACCCAGTTAAACCATTACCTGCGGGTTTATTAACCGGTACAAAGATACGCCCTGCTGGCATCACATCTTTAGCAAATTCAATGATAGTCCGTGCAGAAGTATCAGTACCTCCCCCCGGGTTTTTTGGGATAACCACATCAATATTTTTAGTAGGATACGTTAACTGTTGGGCTACAGCATTCCCCATGCCCAATGTCATCGTAAGCGCCAACGCTGCGAGTAGACTCTTTTTCATAAAACCCTTTCTCCACATTTTTATTGAGTAGCTATTAACTGCTGATAAACAATGTTTTTTCTGTTCCAAGTAAAAGTCACATGTAGGGTATTGTTTTCAGCAATAATAGCCGGATATGAAAATTCGCCTTCCCCATCGAGTAAATCGAATGGTTCAGACCAAGTACTGCCATTATCGGATGAAAGACTGACAGAGATAGGATAACGACGACTCCAGTTGCCTGAATTCGGGTTATATACCAATGCCAACAGACCATCTGCGAAGGAGACGACATCAATGCCGCTATTATTATTTGGTAAGGTTGTTGCATAAGCCGGACACCAACTGCGCCCATAATCCGTTGAATCGCTACGATAAATTTTACCGCGCGTACTGCGCATCATGGCATGCACATGTCCAGGCTGAGATCCCCATAGTGTTGGTTGTATCACGCCATCCCATTGAAAAACACGTTGTAGATCAGTCTCCCACAAGGCATCGTCCTTTAGCCCTTGCCAGATTTCATGCTCCGCTTGCCCTCCTTGATGATGGGCAATCGGAATATCCACTCGCTGCCAGTGTTGACCATTGTCGCTAGAAATATCGACAAACGCATCCCAGTATCGATCATCCTCCACCGACCCCGGTGCTAACCACTCGCCGTTTGACATCACTAATACTTTGTTTTTCACAGGACCTCTAGGTGTTACATCACCCGAAACCAATTCACTTGGTAAACTCCAGCTATTTCCGCCATCCTTCGAGATAACGTATTGGGTCGTCCAACTATGTACATCAGGACCCGTTTTATAAAACAGCCAGATATTACCTGTTGATGGGTCAACATGTAAAACTGGATTCCAGTGCGCAACACCTGGATTTTTAACCACAGGTTGAGCGGGTTGCCAATCATTTCCCTCTTTTATCGCCAACCAGATAGCGGTATTACCGCTACCTTCTTTATCGCCAGCAAAAAAAGCGGTTAATAAACGCTCAGAGTTAGGCACACGCACAATCGTTGAAGCATGGCAGTGATTAAAAAGTGAATGTGCATTATCCAGCACAAACTGGGTTTCCTTCATCACGAAAGGCATATTCCTACTCCTGTGTCCTAAATTAATTTAACGAAAGCCACTTCTTCATATTTTCACCCAATGCCGTCATGCTATTAACAGCAGAAGGGAAAAATGAGTTTTCAAACTGACTACTATTACGAGAGCGGCAAACCAGTGTCGCGAAATTGCCGATCAGGCGCTGATGATATTTAGCGCAGGCAGGATAATCCAGCGTTTCAGTCATCGCAGCTGTTGATAAATAATCAGCTAATAGCGCAGCTTGCTCTGGTTTATCCTGCCAATTTTCATACAGCCAGACATAAAGTTCGGGGTGGAAGTTAGCCATAACACCACTATATGCTTGGCATCCTGCTTGAAATGACGCTAATAAGGTTTGACTATTAGCATTGGCTAGATGCAAACGACTTCCTTTTGATAATGCTAAGCGACGTTCTATGAGAGGAAGAGAACAGCAAGTATCTTTAATAAAAGTAAAGCGATTACTTTGTGCGCACCATTCTACTATCTCTTCAGATAACAAGCGTTTGTAAGGATAAGGGCATTCATAAATACCCAAATCAATCTCTTTAGGTACAGCATGGGTTAAGGATTGTAGTGTTTCCAGCGCCTTATCATCAGACTCACCCACTTGCGCTAAGCGATTACTGATCATAATAACGCCATCAACGCCGGTACTCGCCATTGCCTGCAGTTGTTCTTTTTGCTGGCTTAAGGCCGTTGCCGTATGGCCAGAAGCAACAACAGGTACTCTTCCATCCGCTTTTTCAACGATAAAGCGGGTGAGTGCTTGTGTTTCTTCATCACTCAAATAAAACATTTCGCTTGATTGACAGGCGGCAAATAACCCATGTACGCCCGCATCGATATACCAATCGACAAGGCGCTCTAATGACGCCCAATCAATCTCTCCTTTAGTATCAAAAGGAGTGAGCATCACAGGCCAAACACCAACGTATTTTTGCTGACTCATTATAAATTCCTTACAGTAAGTTAATGGCATCACCTGCCACTTTCACTTGAATACCTTGAGTCAGTGCTTGAGCAACAAAGGCTTGTAGCACAAACGCCAATTTATCGTCATCAACATAAGCCACTGTAATATGGTTACTTTGATGTCCCGCCATAAGATCATCACGAGTTACACCATCTAAAGTACAGTTGAGTAATGGCCATTCGTAGTTAGTGGCTCGACGGCGACGTTCAAACTCTGCCTCCGGTAATTCCACCGCCATACCTGTACCAATATGCATAATCACATCTGTACCTTGATAGTGTGCACGTGCCCATAACAAACGCCCTGCTTTACCTTGACCCGCTATAGTTGATCCCCCTTTAGGGAAAAACATAGGTGGCTGACGGTAACCTGTTGCGCCTTTGATCCCACCTTTAAGGTGTTCAAAAGGCACAGAGCCGGAAATTTCCATATCCCAGTAGAAGGTTCCCTGATACTCACTCCCCCAACGAATATCGTGTAATGTTGTTTCTGCAGGCAAGCCTAACGAGGTTAATAAACGCCATAACATCGTTTGTGGAATAGCTGTACCCATATCGACTTCGTTGATACAAGGGATCGGTGTGTTAGGGCTGATAATGTCGCCATTTTCATCCGGTAACGGGAAGCGTGCCGTTGACCCAATTGCACCTTCGGCAAAATCAGAGGCAGGACAACAATCTTTTAATCCTTGCTGATATTGCACGCCTACAGCGGTTAAGCCAAAGCGTTTAACGAAACGCGCCATTGCAATCATCATGGCACACTGCTCTTTCACCTGTTCACGAGTCAGTTCAGTTTTATCATCTGTACCAAACTTAAACGTCATGCCATTATTTTCGTACCATTGCACACACTCTTCTCTTAATGCATCAGGTACTTTTGCCATTTCGACCAATAATGCAGATTGAGAGAGTGATTCAATGGGCATACCAATATCGATCATTGCCTGTTGTGGGAAGACCCCATTAATCATTCCCATACAGAATGTATCGAACAAACCTATTATTTCTTTATTTTTAATTATATATTCGCCGACTTTTCGACCCACTTTGCCAGCTTCTGTCGCCATTACCCTGTGTGTTGGCGCAACTTCTTTAAGATAGCTAAGCTGATGATTTACATAACCATATTTCAACCATGTTGCTAAGCCATCAATAAAAAATGTATCGTCAAAATTTTCTGACCATAAGCGTGAATAATTTCTACCTAAACTGGTTAACGTCCCCGCTAAACACAACATGCCAACTAGCCCCGGCCATGTACCATCAAAATTAGCCAGCAACAGAATTGGCCCGCGATGATGCGCTAATGAAGAGGCAATATGGTGTGAGTATTGCCATGCGGTTAATAGCACAATAACGGGTGCATCAGGATCGATAGCCGCAAACATATCGCAACCTTCACGCTGACTACTGATAAAACCATGGCCTCGTGCTTCATCAATTTTATGTGCACGTTTCATGGTGTAACCTTGTGCTTTTAATGCAGCGGCTAGCTTATCTTCAAATTTTTTCTGCACAGGCCAGCATGTTACGTTTGCAGGCTCACGTAAGTCTGCGTTAGTAACCATCAGGATCTCATTAGCTTCTGCACTGATAACGTCCGGTAATTTTGGTAGATTTAAGTTCAACATAAGATATCCCTGGTAAGGTAAACTCGATTCATAATCGGAAAAATTTATGGTCAGCAATCTGCCATCATGTCGTTATAGCGCTGCTGATCTTGATACATCTGTAAATAAACTTGGTATTTCGCTTGATGGAAAGCAAAGGTGTCACTATCGGGTGTAATAACGCCGCCTTCTCGTACCATGGTATTTGCTGCTTGAGAAAAATTATCAAAGGCTTTACATGCCACGGCGCCTAATAAAGCAGCGCCTAGATTCACCGCATCTTCTTCTTGCGCTAAATGGATCTCACGACCTGTTGCATTGGCATATTCACGTAACCACAGTGGATTTTTGGTCGCTCCCCCACACATAACAAGGCGATTAATTTGGTGCCCTGCATCTTCAAGGGTGTCAATAATATGGCGAGTGCCATAGGCAATAGACTGCAATGTCGCAAGATAATAACGAGCCAAGGCAACCCGACCACTTTCAAGGGTTAATCCACTGACCATTCCTTTGGCGGCAGGATTAGCACGTGGAGAGCGATTGCCATGATGGTCAGCTAAAACATGAAATTGTGCTGTTGGATAAGGTTCATTTTCTTCCAATTCAGCGACAGCTTGGTTTAATAAGGTATAGTAACTAACACCTTTTTCTTTCGCTTCTTGTTCTAAGTCAGCCCATGACTCATGGCGGCGGATAGACCATTCAACGAGCGCACCGGCAGCACTTTGCCCCCCTTCGTTTAGCCACAACTCTGGTAACATTGCGCCAAAGTAAGGCCCCCACACCCCAGGCACCATAATCGGGTATTGGCTGACAATCATATGGCAGTTAGATGTACCACTGATGATGGCCAAACTTCCCTCAGGTTGTGATGCGGTTAACGCCAACCCACCCGCATGAGCATCAATAATGCCACTAGCAACTATGACGCCAGTATGTAATCCAAAAGCCTCAGCCACAGAGGTCGTTAAACATCCGGCCGATTCACCTAAAGCCAAAATGGTTTGTGGTACTTTTTCTAATAATTCATCCAAACCTACATCAGCTAACAAGCTTTCACTAAAATGCCCTTGGTGTGCCAAATAGTTCCATTTACACGTTAATGTACAGATACTGGCAACATCAGCAGTGGTTGCTTTCCACACTAAAAAATCAGCTAAGTCAAAGAATCGCCAGACATGTTTATAACGCTCCGGATAGTGATTTTTTAACCATAGAATTTTAGGCAATTCCATTTCAATGCTCACTTCGCCCCCGACATACCGCAAAACGGGATCGTTAGTCAGATTAATGGTCACTGTTTCTTGTACTGCCCGGTGATCCATCCACATAATAATATCCTGCTCAGGTTTATTACTGGGTGAAACCGAAAGTGCTTGCCCTTCTTTACCAACGGCCACTAAAGAGCAGGTGGCATCAAAACCAATAGACTTCACATGGAGAGGATCGATGGCTGATAATTTCACCGACTCTTTTACAGTGGTGCATACTTGTTGCCAAATATCAGCGGAAGATTGCTCGACAAAATCCGTTTTCGGGCGAAATTGTGCAATTGGACGCACTGAAAAGCCCAGACGCTTTCCAAAGCTATCAAATACTGCTGCACGGACACTGGCTGAGCCAACATCAACGCCAATAAAATATTGTTGTTCCATGCGAACCCTCATCATTTGCTAACGCTATGCTAATTTTTGCTACTTCGAGTTAGCAAGTTAATTCGAGCATGGAGAAAAAACAATCACAATAGGATTGGTTTGTGATGCAGATCTACATCAATAATTTAATACATTGATTTAGAAAGAAATTTATTTATTTCACTTTGTTCACCATTTTAATAGCGAACTGAAACGATTATGTTCGTTATAAAACAAACGAACATTTAGCTATCAATGAGAATAAAAACCGTGGTTAACATATTAATATCACTATCAATATAGGATGTTATTAAAATATACCTAACTAATAGTAAAATTTATTTTTAAAAAGAGTAATATATTAAAAATAACCATTTTTCTATTTTTATCATATTCAATCATTTATTTTTAATAGACTAATCTTTAGTTATATATTCATTTTTGGAGTATTAAATTATGTTGAAAAATATTGCTATCAGTCTTTCTTTACTTCTTATCACTTCTTCGGCTTTTTCAGCCACACTGGCAGAAAGAGAATTACAACAGAAATTTGAAGAAAATATTCAATCCCGTGTTGTAGACTTAAATAAAAGCTGTGATGCTAATATAAAAGTTGCGTTTGATTGGTCGGCATTTACTGTTGAGGATCTAAAAACAACAGGTATTGATGGTTATTGCAGTGAAGGGTTAAAAGGTGTCATTAATACCTGTGAAAGCTCGAAAATAGCACAAGAAACCGTAAAAGAGAAAATACAGAATATTACCTGCTCTAAAGCGTCACCTCGTAGTATTGAACTTAAAGATGGGACACTGAATTTTGGTATTGATTTTAATGCTGCAAATGATGCCAACGCTATTCAAACGCATTTAATGAATAATCTCTAAATAGAGTAAATACAGCAAGCAATGATGCGATAATACATTATTGCTTGTTGATTAAATAACAGATTGAATTAATTTTTTAGCATAAGGATGAGTAACAGTACTTAATTTATTTATCTCGCATAATTCAATTTGTTGACCTTGTAAAATAAACATGACTTTATCGCAAAAATAAGTCACTGTTTGAATATCATGACTAATAAAAAGATAGGATAATTGGAGTTCCTCTTTTAATAATTTTAATAAATCCAATATTTCAACTTGTGTAGGTATATCGAGAGAGCTTATTGCCTCATCTAAAATAATTAGTTGTGGGTAAGATGCTAACGCACGACATAAGCAAACTCGTTGAGCTTGCCCACCAGACAATTCAAAAATATAACGCTGATAACAACTTTTAGGTAATTGCACCTTCTCTAAAAAAGAAAAAATAATTGTTTCTAACTCGTTATGACGGAGAGTCGGATTAATCAGTTTAATAGGTTCAGCAATCATTTCACCCACTGTAAAAGTCGGATTGACTGAAGCGATATGATCCTGAAACACAATACTTATTACCCCTTGTCGATAACATCGTTTCGTCACTGGCTTATCATTTAAATAAATAGCCCCTTGATCAGGTAATTCTAAGCCACTGATTAACCGTGCAAGGGTACTTTTTCCACTGCCACTTTCTCCAACTAACCCGAAAGCTTCACCCTTTTGTATATTAAAAGAGAGCGCATCGAGAATAGTCACTTTTTCTTTAAAAAAGCGCGCCCCTTTTTGATAATAATATTTGCTGACGTTATCTACTCGTAATAGCATTCGATCCTCTTGTTATTTATCGCCGTTTCATGCTGATCACCGAGCATAAAGCACCTGTGCAAAACGTTGGGAAAGCTTAGCTCTAGCCTCAATTAAATAACGGGTATAGGCTTGCTTAGGTGTATCTAATACGCTGTTTTTGTCACCAAACTCGATTAATTTTCCCTCTTTCATCACTAAAATATCATCAGCAATCTGACTGACTAATCCTAGATCATGGGAGATAAAAATTAAGGTGGTGTTTTTAGATATCGTGATACGTTGCAATAGCTGTAATATTTCTCTGCGCAAGGGAGCGTCTAATGCGGTAGTAGGTTCATCAGCAATTAATAACCTTGGTGATAACGCCAAAGCCATGGCAATCATCACACGTTGTAATTGCCCCCCACTTAATTGGTGAGGAAATGCCTGCATAATCATTAAAGATTGATGCTCAAACACCTCATCCAATGCTTGTTTAGTGGCATTGAATGCTTGTAATTTAGTATAAGAAAAATGGTAAATTAAAGTTTGGCTAACTTGCTTGCCTATTTTTATCAACGGATCAAAAGCACTCATGCCGTTTTGCACAATCATACCTAGCGATGTCCCTAATAGAGCACGCCGTTGTTGCTCTGAATATAAATGAAGGGGCTTTTCATCAAAAAAAATTTCTCCCGATAGTGCAAGTGTACTTGGAAGTAAGCCAATAATGGCTTTACTGATTAAGCTTTTACCACTACCACTCTCACCGACAATAGCTAACGTTCGCCCCTGTTTAAGGCTAAAGGAGAGATTATCTACCCGCTTTTTTTCGCTGTGAGGATCATAGATTGAGACTTGATTAAGCGTCAGTAAATTGTTCATATTTATCCCCGACTGATTGACGATTATCGGGGTCGAACACATCGCGTAAAAAATCGCCCCAAAAGTTAAATGCAGTAACAACAACCGTAATCGCTATCCCCGCAGGTAGCATTTGTTCGGGATGTAATACCATGACATTTTTTGCTTCACTCAGCATATTACCCCATTCTGGGGTGGGTGGCTGTACCCCTAACCCCAGAAATGAAAGAGCAGAGATCATTAAAATAACACTACCAATATCACTTGAGGCTAAAACGATAGTTTCAGCTAATGTCACGGGTAATAAATGGCGTCGTAAAATATGTGTTGGTGGTGCGCCAATCACTTGAGCATAAGCAATATAGTGACGATGTGAATATTGTCGAACAATGCCTCGTATCATTCTGGCGTACCAAGCCCATTTAACCAAGATCACCGCAATCAAGATGTTACCTATTCCAGGCCCCATTATGCCCACTAAGGCTAAGATCATAATTTCCGCAGGAAATGACAATACCACATCACATAAACGCATAATCACTGTATCCGTTTTACCGTGAAAATAGCCCGCCAACATCCCCATTAGCCAACCGATCAGCAGTGTTATACCCATCGCATATATGGCATAAAAAACGGTGGTTCGAATACCAAAGAGTAAACGTGAAAACACACAACGCCCTAAATTATCTGTCCCCAGTGGATAGTGAAAGCTGATTGGCTGAAATTTTAAGCGTATCGATGTTAAAGTGGGATCATGAGGTGCAAACCAAGGTGCGCCTATTCCGGCGATGGTAATCATCACTATCACCAATAAACAGAGTTGTGCACTTTTATCTTGCGCAAGTCGTTGCCAGAATAACCGCCACATTGTTACCGCCTTAGACGAGGATCGACTTTCATCTGAATGATATCTATCAGAAAATTAAAAAAGAGAAATAACAATGACATCATTAAAATATAAGCTTGTATCATCGGATAATCGCGTCCAAATATGGCACTAATACACAGTCGCCCCACCCCAGGCCATGCAAAAATATTCTCGATCACGACCGTGCCCGCGATAAGTTTCGGAATACTCATTCCTAGCGCCGTCAGCGCAGAAGCGAGTGAATTACGTAATATATGGCGACGCAAAATCAGCTTATCAGGTAATCCTCTTGTTCGGGCATAAAATACATAAGGCTGATGCCATTGATTAAGCATTGCGCCCCGTAACAAACGTAAATAAGTGCCGATATAACCTAAAGAGAGTGCAAATGCCGGTAAAATGACCGATTGTGGTGTCAACATACCACTGACAGGTAACCAATCTAAATGAACCGCCACCGCCCAAATTAACAACAACCCTAACCAATAATTAGGAATTGCGGTTAACACAAAAACAATCAGCCGAATACTTTTGTCTATCAAGCTATGTGGTTTTGCCACACACCATAAGGCTAAAGGTAACGCGATAATAAGCGTAAATAATAATGCGGTAGCCGCTAACCAAAGCGTGGGGGGGAGAGCAGTTAACATCTCTTGTATCACCGGTTTTCGGGTCAAAAAAGAGGTGCCAAAATCCAGTTGAAATCCCGCTAAAAGCCATAAAAAGTAGCGTGTGAAAAAAGGCTTATCTAAACCAAGCTCACGGCGCATACCTTCAATCGCTTCGGGCGTCGGTACAATTTCGTTAACACGCAAAGCCACTTCTGCCGGATCAGACGGTGCTAAATTCAGCAAAACAAAGGCAATAAACGAAATAATCAACACTAGTGGCAATATCGCCAATAGGCGCCAACATAGATAACGTAACATCTGCTTTAACCAATATGGCACCGGATCAGTGCCATATTGAAGTAACCTCTTAAATTAATCGGTTATTCGGCTTTAAAACGCATCTTTTCAAAAGGTATTTCATATTGAGATGGATTAAAACCAACGTTTTCCAATTCACTACGGTAAATCGCTTTAGTACGCGAATAGGTTAATGGTATATAGACGGCTTGCTCCGCTAATGAGGTAAATAAGCGTTGATATAATGTCTGACGGCGATGTTCATCTGGCGTAATCAACAACTCGCCAATCATCGCATCTAATTGTGCTTTATTGGCTAACCCTTTCTGTCCCTGGTAATCAGCATGAGCTGGAATTCTAAAGGATGAGACAAAAGAGGCGGGATCGTAAGGTGTTCCCCACGAAAGAGAATACTGTAAATCGAAATCACCACTTTTCTGTCTATCTAAAAAGGCCTGTTTCTCTTCCCCTAATACCGTCAGTGCAACGCCAATTTTCTTAAAATCATCTTGCAATAGTTCGGCTATCTCTTTTTCAACCGCATTATTCACATTATAAGAGAGCAATAACTGCAACGGTTTTCCCTGTTTTTCACGCACTGTTTTACCCGCAGGTAATAGCCAGCCTTCCTCTTCTAATAACGAGGCAGCTTTTTCCGGTTGATAAATATAAGTTGGTGAATCAAAATCGCAATAAGGTACACTTCTTGCCATTAATGTATCAGCGACTTTTTCACTTCCCGCTAAAATACCTTGAGCAATCCCTTCTTTATCAACGGCATACTCTAATGCTTGGCGTACTTTTTGGCTTGAAGTAATAGGGCGACTACTGTTGAGCACAATAGCACGAGAAGCAATAGGTGCACTCATTTGTGTTTTAAATTTATCAGATGCCATTAATGCGTCAAAAGAGTCCATATCTAACATGTCGCCATCTGCACCAAAAATTAGCTGAATATCTCCTTTTTGTAAGGATAATAGCATTGTCTGTCTATCGGGGATCACTCGCCACATCACCCCAGTTAATGCTGGTTTTTGCCCCCAATAATGAGGGTTAACCTTAAATTCAGCATATTGATCTTTCTTATGTTCCGTGAGCACCCAAGGCCCCGTACCAATATAATGACTCACCCCTGTTTTAGTTTTACCGTTAATAAATGATTTAGGTGAAATAAAACGAAATGGGCGAGTTAAGCCAAGTTCAGTTAAGGTTGGATAATAGGGATTTTTTAAATTTAGCTTAACAGTATACTGATCGATAACCTCGACACTGTCGATTTGACGTACCAATTCTAGCCATGCATGACGCTGATAATTATCTAATACAGCCTCAATATTAAGTTTTACCGCTTGCGCATTAAAAGGTTCGCCATCACTAAATGTAACGTCTTGGCGCAAGAAAAAGGTATAACTTTTACCATCAGGAGAAATTTCCCAGCGTTGTGCTAAATAAGGTGCAACCCCCTTATCGGTATTTAAAACCAAAGGTTCAAATACCATGTTTTGTGCGGCCATTTCACCGGAATAAAGATGGGGGTTAATATCACGGATATCTTTTGTACTGGCATAATCCAATATATTATTACTTTGATTGGCAAAAGCAGGAAATACGCACGCCAATGTTAATAATAGTGTAGGAATAACTGTAAATAGAGGTTTCACATTATTTTCCTTTTATCATTCTCATCGATTATTTTTCTGAGCATGGATCATAAACATAGGGGTTGAGCCGTAATTAATTTTTTCTTCTTCATCCCAAACGTGATCACCAATACGAATATCCACGCTATAACGAATAAAACCGATATCTAGTAGTGTATTAATATCCCACTGTGGACGCTTAACTTGGCTTAATGGTAATTGGCGAGCAATTCTTTCCATCTCTTTTGTATCAGTATTAACATAGTGATCAGCAACTTGCTTTTGCGCCGCTCGCTCTCTATCAGCAAGAAAACCTTGCCAATATTCATCATCAAACAGATGTAAATACCAATTGGCATCAAAATTAATTAAGCTTCCCCCAGGTTTTAATACGCGAAACCACTCTTGATAAGCCTCACAGGGTGATTTTAAATTCCATGTCACATTACGGCTGACGACCAAATCAAATTGTTCATCGCCAAAGGGAAGATCTTGCACATCACCACAAACAAAGTTAATAGAAACATTATGTTGGCTGGCGTTATTTTTAGCCTCAAGCAACATCCCAGGCGTGGCGTCAATTGCAGTGACTTGGTGGCCCGACAACGCTAATAAAATAGCAAAGAATCCCGGCCCCGTACCGATATCAAGAACCTTTAATGTCTCCCCTTCTTTGACATGGCTTAACAATAACTGACGCCATTTTTGCTGTTTTTCACTTAATAACTCTTGCTGGTTGGCAGCACTATAGCTTTCAGCGCGGATATTCCAGTAACGGGTCACATCATGAAGTAATTGGTTATTATCGATTTTATTTGTCATCAAAAACCTGCTGTTGTATCAACATAAGAGAGGTAAAAATTCCCTAAACGAGAAAAAGAAGGGGATTGTGTGTCTTCGTCAGCCACCTTACCTTTTAGTTTCGAGATCCTCCATGTGCTATATCAATGATTTTTAGCTCTCCAAAGGCAAGCTGGCTTTCGTTGACTCACATCGATTTTTACCGAAACGCGTTATCGTAAGGTGTAAAATGGATACCAAGCAAACAGAATTTAGGCTAATACTGACGATAGAGAAGATCTAGAAACAATTTGCGCAGATAGCTTAATAACCGCTATTACGTCGCCCAAATAGTGTTCTTATTAAGGATAAAAAATAGCGGCCTTGATTTCTTCTTGCACACAAAAGCGCTATAGTGATTAGATAGTCATGTTGATTGATAATTTTCTTTTCGCTATCAATAAAGGCACTCTCATATGGATCTCATTTCACGATTAACAACCAATACCACTCGTGCTGATTTTGCCTTAGCTCATCAACAGCAATTAATACAGTTACTGATACAACACTTTCCTGCTAAATATCACACCTTGTTTGCAACCCCGCAAAAAACCGCAGAAGATACTATTGAATGGTATGGTGAATTATCCGGTCAGCCAGTGGCATTAAATGCATTGTCAGAGCAACAACGCCAAGAGATAAGAGATGCTCTCGATGATGATTTAAAAAATCTTAAAGAGCAAACGGCATTACTTGCTTCACAGCAACGCATTACCGATGAAGAGCGCCATCTGCTTGATACCGCCTCAACCCTACCCGATGCAGAGAGCATCTATATCATTAATGGAAAACCCATTATTACTTGGTGGCCTCGTACCACACCTTTAGCGCCGACTGTTGCACAAGTCACTGCTGGCTCTAGTGCAGCGGCTGCCGGAGCGGCGCTTGCAAAAATATCACCAAAAACTCGCCACCGTTGGTTACGTTGGTTACTGGTATTATTATTGGTTTTAATTGCCTTAGTCTCATGGTTAAGAGGATGTTTTGATATCAATACAACGCCTTCTATCAATAATACTTCAGCGACCGCTGTCGCAACTCACTCTACCTCAACGATGACAGCTACAACTAATACGACTAATACGACTAATACGACTAATACGACTAATAAGCAAGATAACCTAACAACAAATAAATAACTTAGGTATTAAATAAAATAAAAAATAGCGTTTTATATTGATATAAACGCTATTTATTTATAAAAACAAACACGCCAATAAATTATTATTTTTATATAAAAAAAACCTATTTTATCTCATTTATCTTTTTTTATTCCAATTTAAACAATTGTCATTACTATAATTCACCATTCTAAATAGTAAGCAAATGGGATATTAAAAATGAAAAAACAACTATTATCAGCATTATTTATCAGTGGAATATTTTCTATTTCTACCGTTCAAGCACATGAAAATACCTCATTAGATAAAACAACAATTTCTGCAGGTTATGCACAAATAAAAATTGCCGGCCAATCAGGCATTATGCGCGGTGGTAATCTCTCTATACGTCAAGAATTCAATCAACAGCTAGGTATTATGGCAATTGCTACCTATGCGCAAAATGAATATGATTTAAATAAGCCTTTAAAACAATTAATAAAAGATGTTGATGCCCGCTATTATTCAGTGATGGCGGGGCCAACCCTACGCCTCAATGACTATATTAGTGTATATGGTGTGGCAGGTATGGCTCAAATCGAATTTAAAGGTTTAGATACTAGACAAGTACCTGAAAGTATAATCAAGAAAAATGCTTTTAGCTGGGGAGCCGGTGTTACCATTAACCCTATCGATATGCTTTCTGTTTCCGTTGGCTATGAAAACAGCCGTTATAAAATGAATAAATTAAGTGATAATAAATTAATTATTGATGGCTTTATTGCAAATATTGGTTATAGCTTCTAATTATTGATTTAATTAAATTATAAAAAAAGCCTCTGTCATTATCAATAACAGAGGCAAATTATTTCACAGACACACTCTGGGATATTTTTAAAATACGAGATAATATTATTAAATTAAATCTTGATAAGTACCTAATTGATATCCACGCTCAGCAATCGCTTGTTTTAACGATGATTGCGTCAACACCTCTAATTCCGTTAAACGTTGGAAACAGTAACCACTCGCATGTAAAGGATTATCAATAAAAGCAGGATGTGTCATCACTTCAAGTGATTGTTCACCACGTGCTTTAGCGTCATCCAGTGTCTTTAAAAACAAGGCTTGGCTGATTTCATCACCATAGAATTGACTATCAAAACCATCACTACTAATAACCCCTTGAGTATTAAGACTTTCTTTTTGTGCCAACAGTCTATCAACACGTATCGGTAATGCTTTTTGTTGTGCAAACTCTGCCACGATGGGGAAAATTTGTTTAAACATATGCACGTGATGATGGCTGTCTATATGGTCGGGGGGACAACCAAACAACTCAACAAAGCGCTGATATTGTGCATTAAGCTCCACTCGTATCTCATCTAAAGGTAACAGCTCTTGCTCTGCCATTTGCCATAGCCATTTACCTAATACCCCATTACGCGTTAAAGAAGGGATAGGAGACAGCGGCTGTCCCATAGTCAATGTAAAATGAAGCCCGACACCAAGATGAGGTAGCTCCTTGCATAATTGTGCAGCATGCTCAATACCTTCAGCATTCACCAACGCTGTCGTTGATGTCACTATGCCATGACGATGACATTCAACAATGCCATAATTTTGCCCTCTACTCAGCCCAAAATCATCGGCATTGACAATTAACAAATGTGCCATTCTGTCTCCTTTTTATGATTTATTGAGTCTAAATCACTTAGTTTGATGCTGCTAATTGGGCAATCGCATGAGCAAAATTAGGTAAGTGCGCTTTGTGTGCTAATAACATCTCACGAGTCAGTACTTCAGCATCTTTATCGGAAAGTACCAGCGGCGTTAAATTCATCGCAAGTAATGCATCATTAAACTCACCACTAATAGCCGCTTGACTGGCTGCGATCTCAAACCCTTTGATAGTATGAATAAGCCCCAGCACTTTTTCATCAAAATGGGTTAAACGTGGATGTGGCTTGGCTCCGTCTTTACCTAAAATAGCCGTCACTTCAATTGCCCAGTCTGCAGGGATATTATCAATATGGCCGTGATGAGGAATATTGACGTAATGTTCCGCCTGTTTATCGTTATAAATCGCATTAATCACTTCACAAGCGGCATCAGAATAATAAGCCCCTCCACGTAATTCCAACTCTTTAGGTTTAATATTTAAATGTGGATCTTTATACAATTCAAACAGTTGTTTTTCGACTTGCTGAACAACCTTAGCCCTAGCGCCACCTTTATAGTATTCCCCCATTTCAATGGCTAACATCTCTTTTTGTTTAAAGTAGTAGAGTAAATAAGAGCATGGCAACAGATTAAGAGAACGAATTAACCCCTCACTAAAAGGTAAATCAAAAATATTTTTCACCGATCCTGCGGTTAACGTCCCCGAAGCGACTCCTTCTAATAACTCAGGGAAACGAGATTGACCGTTAACAATCACATCTTTAATAAACACCATATGATTTAAGCCAAACAGATCAATAGAAAGCGTATCTTGCTCCGTTAGCTTAAGCACATCAGTAATAAACATTTTCATACCGATAGGAATATTACAAACACCAATAAACTTCTTAAAATTGGTATGGCGATAAACCGCTTCCGTCACCATACCTGCAGGGTTAGTAAAGTTTATGATCCACGCATTAGGGCAAATTTCTTCAACATCTTTAATAATGTCAAAAATAACCGGAATAGTACGTAATCCTTTAAATAGCCCACCGGCACCATTGGTCTCTTGACCTAAATAACCATGGCTTAACGGAATGGCTTCATCCAATTCTCTTGCTTTTAATTGACCAACTCGCAACTGTGTTGTGACGAAATCAGCCTCTTTTAATGCCTCACGACGATCAAGTGTTTTATAAATGGTTAAAGGGATACCCGCTTTTTTTATCATACGTTGGCAAAGCGCAAAAATAATATCCAGTTTTTCTTTGCCTTCTTCAACATCAACCAACCATAATTCCGTGATCGGCAATTCATGATAACGTTTAATAAATCCTTCTAATAATTCAGGTGTATAACTACTTCCTCCACCAATGGTGACCACTTTTAACTTATGACTCATAAAATACTCCCATACAGCACAATCATGCTGTTATTTGTCTATTAATGGCAAAATTAAGGCGTAAAAATCCCTAAAGAAAATAACGTTATTTTCTTCTTTCTCTCTCTATTTAATAAAAATCAATTGATATTATTGATTGCTTTTTACGCTTAATTATAAATTAGTTAGTCTCTTTAATACTGTATAAATTCTTTCTATAACTATTTGGTGTCAGCGATGTTATCTTCTTAAAAGTCTTAATAAATAAGCTCGGGCTACTATAACCTGCATCAAAAGCAATATCGGTAACGGAGTAATTCGTAATTTCTAATTGTTTTTTAGCAAAATTAATTCGAATATCATGAATAATTTGCATCGGCGTTTTATCATAATAACGGCGAGTTGCTCGAGTTAAATACTCTTGCGATTTTCCTGATAATTGCACCATATTTGCTAATGCATTCTCCCCAAATCGGCTTTTATCATGCATTCCATCAATGGCGTCTTTTAGCCATAAGGGAATATCATCTTCAATACCATCATCTCTATAATGTCGTAATCTATTCACCACATTAAAGGTGACAATTTCAATAAATTCATTAAATTCTGTATGTCTGAAATTTAATGAGCTAATCACGGATTCAATATAAGAAAGAAACTCATTTTTTAATGCATAAACTTGAGAAGCAACAAAATAAGCGGGCAATAAAGGAAGATAATGTTTATCAAAAAAAGCTTTGCTTATTCCCACATTTAAAATACGAGTTACACCAAAGTCATAAAAACTTTGATGATGCGAGCCAATAGGAATAAAGACAAAATCACCACGCTCTAATAACACCTTTTTACCGTTAATTTCTTGATAATAGCGCCCTGTTAAAACAATAGTAAATTCATAATAATCATGCTGATGCAACCCACTGACGCTTTCTGTTTTGTTATAAATAAACACATGAAAATTCTTACCATTAAATAATTGGTTTTCATATACCATGCGTATTTCAGCTTGCGCTTTTAATGAGTGCATCATCATTCGCCTTACTCTATTTTTTCATGTAACTCGATAAGCTCTGTGACAAGCTCTCTGGCTAACATAGATGTCATTAAATGATCTTGAGCATGCACCAGTACCAAGCTCACTTTCGTTTTACCCAATCCTTGATCATCACCAATTAAGCGGGTCTGTATTTTATGAGCTTCATTTAATGCTGCTCGAGATTGTTCCATCATTTTCTTGGCTTGTGCAAAATCACCTTGCTTCGCTTTTTTTAACGCTGCATAAGCGATACTCCGTGCTTGCCCTGAATTAATAATTAACCCCATGATAATTTCTTCAAATTCATCATCTGTCGCTGAGCTATCAACGCAATTCTCAATATCTAACATCATTCCCCCTCTTTGGTGCTTAGCTGTGCAAAATAAGCACTGCACAGCCATTGTCTATTCGTTAAAATTTCAATGCATTAGCAATATCTTCTTCACTTTCTTCTTTATCAATTTCGGTTTGTGCTTTATTCGAAATAATCACAAAAGGCAGATAAATCAGTGTTGCAA
Source organism: Proteus sp. G2675 (assembly GCF_963886535.1). NCBI lineage: Bacteria > Pseudomonadati > Pseudomonadota > Gammaproteobacteria > Enterobacterales > Morganellaceae > Proteus > Proteus sp. G2675. Next base: position 90,164 of record NZ_CAWPCB010000009.1, on the reverse strand, counting down.
CAGCTAAGTTAAAGAGTGCTAATAACAGTGCGGCAATACTGCCATTGGTATTAAAAAATGCCCCTAACCCTGTTGGCATCGTCCAAGGTGCAATATTTGTGACCGGCGGAATAATCCCAAGGTAATAAGCGGTTACGGTAATAGCAGCAAGGATTGGCTGAATAAGAATAAAAGGAATAAACATCACGGGATTCATAATCACAGGTAAACCAAAAATAATAGGTTCATTAATTTGGAATAGACCTGCAGGTAATGCTAACTTCGCCACTTGACGGTGATCTGCTCGACGCGATGCAATAAAGATAGCTAATATCAGACCTAACGTCGCCCCTGTTCCTCCTAAGAAGATAAACGAATCTAGCATCGGTTTTGCCCAAAGATGGAACGTTTTGCCTGCTGCAAGTGCCGCCTCAACTGAACCATACTCGGTATAAATAGAGACGTTTTCTAATGCCCAAGGTGTCATAATACCGCTATCAAGTGCCGCCAGCGCCAGTGAACCATGAATACCAAAGAACCACAGCAAAGAGGTAAAAATAACGTAAGCCCACCCAACAACTGATCCTAACGAAGCCAATGGCGTTGAAATAGAATCTAAAATGATTTGATGGAAATGTGTACCGTAATGCGCTAATCCCCAAGAGATAATTCCCATAATTGATAAAATAATAAAACCAGGAATTAAGGCAGAAAAAGAGCGCGAAACGGAGGCAGGTACACTATCGGGCAAACGGATAACCCAATTACGACGCACTATAAAGGTAAACATTTCGGCAACCACAAGGCCAATAATAATCCCTGAAATAATATTGGCACCTCCTAACCAGTTCGCCCCCACAGCATAAGCGCCACCAGCGTCATAAGGTGTTACCGTCATAAAGGCGGCGATAGAAAGTAATCCCGCCGCAATAGGGTCGACTTTTCTCTCTTCCGCCAACGCCATACCAATAAAGAACGGCGCCATCAATGACATTATTCCCAACGTACCGTTATAGACATTACCACCTATGGCTTTTAAACCATTAAGTGTTTCAATTGTTGAGGCATCTAAACGAATACCAAGGGAGTAAAAAAAGGAGCCCTCACCAAAACTGAGAAAAACATTATTGATAAGTACAAACATTGCCCCGGCAAGTGTTAATGGCATTAAACGGATAAAACCATTTTTTATCGCATTAACATGAGGTTGCTTTCCAATTTTAACCGCAAAAGGAAGGAGTACCTTTTCAAGTGAACCAATGACCTTACTCATAGAAAAATACCCTTAAAATGCCGCTAATTGCTCGGCTAGCTGAAAAATTCACTCTTTGACTGGAATAAATAAAAATAACAATAAAAAAATTAATTAGTTGTTGCTGATGCTTTCTTAATGGCAGCTACTGCTGCTTTTAATACACCTAATCCATCCACTTTCCCATATAACAATGAATCAATGACTTCGACAGGTTTATTGGGTAATAATTTTTGAATATCAGCGAGCATCCAACCAATTTGTGGCCCCAATAAAACGACATCCGCTTCTTGGCCTTTTTGCTCTGCTAATGTTTCTGGAAAAGCTTCAATAATAACGGGTACATCATATTTTTCTGCTTGTGCACGCATTTTTGTCACTAACAGAGATGTTGACATGCCAGCAGAACAAAATAGATAAATATATTTCTTTTGCATAAAACCCTCTCAAATTGGCCACACTCTGCCCTAGAGATAATGCTACTTTCTCATGTGCATTGATTAAGATGTCAGTACAGAATTAAAGTAAAATTTAGCAATTAAGATTGTTTCTGATTGAATAAAGTATACGCAATGATACTCACTAACGATATTTTTTACTGACTCATAATTGTCTCTGATTGACCTAGCGTATTGACCCTCTTCACAAATTAAGCAAAAAATCTTTAGCATTGTTTCGCGTTACAAAATTTGTCCATTCTTCTCTTCACATGATCTGATGCAAAGATTCAGCACAATAATATAAGTTAATCCTTTATTATTGTGAGAATGTGAATTAGTATCATTACTCTTTAGTTTTTTGGTATAATCATTGTTTCCTTTGTGAAGCTCATTATTAGGTCACAGCTAGTAAACTGTGCTATTTCATATCGCAACAATATGGGAAAGAGAATGTTTAAAAAATCATTAAGCCCACTGTTCTTATTGCTGTCTTCTCTGGTTATCGCAGGTTGTGATAACGCACAAGATACCTCAACAACGCAATCCACAGAGAAACAAACTCTCACTATCGAACATGCTCAAGGCACCACTGAGATCCCTGCTCACCCACAAAAAGTGGTTGTGATGAACATGGAAACACTTGATATTGTTGATGCTCTTGGCGTACCTGTTGTTGGCCTACCACAAACAAACGTCCACCTACCTAAATTTCTAGAGAAATACACCAACGAAAATGAGTACATCAACGAAGGTGGCCTGTTTGAACCAAACTACGAAAAACTCAGTACTACTGCCCCTGATCTGATTTTAACGGGTAGTCGTGCTCGCGATGCATATGCCAAATTAAGTGAAATCGCACCATCCATTTCTATGGATATCGACAGCACACGCTTTATTGACAGTCTCACTGAGCGTACAACGACTTTAGGTCAAATTTTTGGTAAAGAAGAACAAGCTAAAAAATTATTAGCTGACTTCAATAGCAAAATTGATACGGTAAAAGCAAAAACCCCAGATGCGGGTAAAGCAATGGTCGTATTAGTCAGTGGCGGTAAAATTTCCGCTTATGGCCCAGGCTCTCGCTTTGGTTTTATCTACGATGTATTGGGCTTTGAACCTGCATATACTTTCGATAGCCCAGGCTCTCACGGTAATATTGTTAACTCAGAACTACTGCTAAAACTTAATCCAGACTGGATGTTTGTCATTGACCGTGATGCAGCAATTGGTCGTGAAGATTCACAACCTGCAAAACAAGTGCTTGATAATGCCCTAGTTAGAAAGGTTAATGCATGGAATAAAGACCAAATTATCTATCTTGATGCCAGCTCGATTTATATCTCAGGTGGGATACAAACTTACTCTCGCTTAATGGATACAATTAATCAGGCGTTGGATCAAAAAAAATAAAGTAACTGAATGAAAACGTTCCATTTATCATTGGGGATAGGACTTATCGCTATCCTCTCAATGATCAGTCTATTTATCGGCGCAGGAGATATCACTCCTGCTTCGCTTTTTACTGATCCCGATATGCGCGATATCTTCTTTATTAGTCGCGTACCAAGAACCCTGTCATTATTACTTGCTGGGGGCGCAATTAGTGTTGCTGGTTTAATCATGCAACTGCTCACACAAAACCGCTTTGTTGAGCCTTCTCTTGCAGGTACAACACAATCAGCCAGTCTCGGTTTATTAGTCGTGATGTTGCTTTTCCCCGCGGCAGGCATTTTCACCAAAATGATGGTAGCCACTGTTTTTGCACTTTTAGGCACTGTGTTATTTATGTTGTTGCTACAGAGAATTGCCTTAAAGACCGCATTAATCGTGCCACTTGTCGGTATTATGCTAAGTGCAGTGATAGGTGCTCTAACCATCTTTCTTGCCGTCTATTTTGATTTACTACAATCACTAGATGCGTGGACTAGCGGAGACTTCTCCAGTGTCTTACAAGGTCGTTATGAGCTGCTATGGCTTGTCGGTGCCCTTGCATTAATGGCGTGTTGGGTCGCGGATAGCTTTACCGTGGCAGGTATGGGACGTGAATTTTCCATCAACGTTGGACTTAACTATCGTAAAGTGATGATTATCGGTTTATCTATTATCGCTTTAATTAGTGGTGTGGTGGTGTCTGTTGTTGGTGCTCTACCTTTCCTTGGTTTGATCGTGCCAAATTTAGTTAGCCTAGTGATGGGAGATAATATTCGCAAAACCATCCCGTGGGTATGCTTAAGCGGTGGAGCCATTGTTTTACTCTGTGATGTGATTGGTCGCCTGATCCGTTATCCATTTGAGATCCCCGCAAGTGTCATTTTAGGGGCGGTAGGTGCTGTGATCTTCCTTTTCTTACTACTGAAGCAGCAACGTTATGCAAAAAGTTAATTCATCCATGATTAGCAAATATACTGGCGCTGTTCAACCTAAGAAAGTGCGCCTCTCACCTATGGCGCGTATTTGGCTCTTACTTGGCGTCTCATTATTAGCCATTGTGCTGTTTATGACGATCAACCTAAACGGTAATATCTCTTATATTCTGACACACCGCGCTTATATTATTCTGACGATGATCATCGTCGCCTTTGCGGCAGGCGTTTCTACTATACTGTTTCAGACTATCGCCAATAACCGCATTCTTACTCCTTCATTAATGGGCTTAGAAGCTCTGTTTGTATTGCTACAAACGCTCTTTATCTTTTTTGAAGGGGATATGCCCGCCTCTTGGATGGCCAATCTGACGAAGTTCTTTTTAGAGTCGGCCTTATTAGTGTTATTTTCGGTGGTTCTATATCGTTGGCTATTTAGTTCAGTGCGCTTTAATATCAATTTAGTCCTTATGATTGGTATTATTTTAGGCACCCTATTTCGTAGCAGTGCAACGCTATTACAACGCCTCATGGACCCAAATGAGTTTTCTGTCTTACAAAGCCGTATGTTTGCGACATTTACTCGAGCCACTCCTGATCTTATCTTATGTGCATTAGCCATTATTGTCGTCGTCGGCGTATTACTTTGGCGTATGCGTTATAGTTTTGATGTGATGGCCTTAGGCCAGGCGAATGCGATTAATCTTGGTATTAATTATCGTAAGCAAACGACTTATATTCTATTACTTATTTCTGTTCTGGTTGCGGTATCAACAGCATTAGTAGGGCCGTTGACATTTTTAGGCTTAATTGTTGCTAATCTGGCTTATCATATTAGTGGTAGCAGTCAGCACCGCTTTTTAATGCCTGTGGCATTCTTATTAGGCACTATCGCACTGATTGGCGGACAATTGATTTTAGAGTATGGCTTAAAAATGACAGGTACTCTCTCTGTTGTGATTGAGTTTATTGGTGGTATGTTCTTTATTTATTTGGTATTAAGAAGACTTTAATATGATTGAAATCAGTAAGATATCAAAACGTTATCAAGACACAACGGTGCTCGATAATATTACAACAACCATTCAACGTGGCGGTATTACTTCAATCATCGGACCCAATGGTGCGGGTAAATCCACCTTACTTTCTGTAATAGGCCGTCTACTGATGCCAGAAAGCGGTATGGTCAGTGTAAATGGCATGGATGTTGCGGCTACAGAGAGTGATGTATTAGCCAAAAACCTTTCCATACTACGCCAAGAAAATCAGTTTGTGAGTCGCTTAACTGTTGAAGAGTTAGTCGGTTTTGGTCGCTACCCTTATAGTAAAGGACGCTTAACGCTAGAAGATAAGAAAGTGATTGATGAATCACTCGATTTTCTTAATTTGACTGAATTTCGTCACCGTTATCTTGATGAATTATCCGGAGGGCAACGCCAGCGTACTTATGTCGCAATGGTATTATGTCAAGATACTGAATACGTGATGCTTGATGAACCGCTTAACAATCTTGATATGAAACACGCGGTCATTATGATGAAATTACTGCGTAAAGCCGCCGATGAGCTAGGAAAAACCATTATCATCGTCATTCATGATATCAATTTCGCCTCTGTGTATTCCGACTATATTTTAGCCATGCGCAACGGGCAACTTTACTATCATGGCTCACCTAAAGAGATCATGAAATCCGATATTATCGAAGATATTTTCGATACTCCCGTCGACGTTAAAGAGTTGGATGATAAGCTTATCGCGATGTATTACTAATATTGCTATTTCACCAAAAGCCAAACAGCATATTGTTACTTTTAAACAATATGCTGTTTAATTACTTCGTAGTCACTGTAACCAGTTCAGAATCGATATCGCTAAAAATCTCTCTTCCCACTCATTATCATCAATATCCATTAAACCAAAATAACGTAGCAAGAAAGCCCCCTCGGTGGCTAAAAAAGCCAGTCTCGCCCGTTTTCCCTCTACTGTTGTGGTATCGACACCCGCTAATCTTTGCTGATACCACGCTTTAGTACTTTGCAAATATTCTGGCGTTTGCAGTAACGCAGCCATTAAGCTGGCTCCTTTGGCAAAAGAGAGCTTATCGTGATCATGAGTTGCATGAATATGTGCTCTAACGCGATTATTGGCTGAGTTATCATTGGCAACCACCTGATTAAATCGCGCTTCATATCCTCCTTCCCAATGTTCAAACATGGCATCAATCATCGCTTCTTTACTATTAAAGCAATATTGGACACCACCTTTAGAAATCCCCATTTTTTTGGCCACCGTATCGATAGTCAGAGCGGCAGCCCCTTGCTCCATCACGATGTCAAAAATAGCCTCAAGTAACTTTTCTCTATCAATCGTTCTTTGGCGTCCCATTTAAAAAAACCTCTTTTCAATACGACCGTATGGATTTAAAATTATTATTCCTAGCTAAATATAACACCTAAGATAACCACTGAGACTTTATATGATAAAAGATTATAAGCGTTGGATAGTCTTACTTTTAGTATCAAGTATGCTGTTTCTAATTGTTGTTGATGTTACCGTACTTTATACCGCACTACCGCGTTTAACTCATGATCTCAATGCGAGCGCCTCAGAAAAACTATGGATCATGAATGCCTATCCGCTGATTGTCGCAGGGCTGTTGCCAGCAGCAGGTATGCTTACTGATAGAATAGGTCATAAGACGTTATTTATTAGCGGATTACCCCTTTTTGCCATCGCCTCATTATGTGCGGCTTATTCCCCTAGTGCCACCAGCTTAATTATTTCTCGTGGTTTCTTGGCCATCGGTGCTGCTATGAGCATGCCTGCAACGTTGTCTATTGTGAGACAAGTATTTACTCATCCACAAGAGCGTGCCGTCGCCATAGGTATTTGGTCTGCTGTTGCTTCTGGTGGCGCGGCATTAGGGCCTTTAATTGGTGGATTGCTATTAAACCATTTCTGGTGGGGCTCAGTCTTTTTGATCAATGTCCCTATTGTACTACTTGTGCTTCCTTTCTCGATTTGGTTAATTCCTCACTTTTCGGGACAACGGCAGCATAAAATTGATTATTTAAGCTCAATACTTATTTTGATTGGCTTAGTCAGCGCTATTTATACCTTAAAAGAGATAGGTAAAGCTTATACACAATGGAATGAAGTGATCATCGCCACCCTTATTGCCATTATTTTTCTCACACTATTTGCGCGACGCCAACGTCGTCAAACGCATCCAATGATTGATTTTAGCCTATTTAAAAAGCGCTATTTCAGTGTCGGTGTGGCAATGTCGACTCTTTCTATGGTGATCATTGTAGGTATTGAATTTCTGTTAAGCCAACGCTTACAGTTAGTCGCCGGCTTTACACCACTGAATGCAGCTTTAGTGATTTTACCTATCCCTATCGGCTCAGTATTAGCCTCTCCTTTGGCCGGGTTTTGGCTAGCGCGTTTAGGTGCAGTGCGCTTAATTATTATCGGATTCGCCCTAACATTAATGGGTAACTTATGGTTAATTGCCATTTCAAACTCACCGATAATGCTAATGGGTAGCCTCTTTTTGATTGGCTTTGGTTTAGGCATTATTTTTACCACCGCATCGACCTCTATTATGCTAAGTGTCGACGATAAACAAGCAGGTATGGCCGCTTCTATTGAAGATATCGCCTATGAGTTGGGTAGCGTGATTGGCGTGACCTTTATGGGGAGTTTAATGAGCACCCTCTATACCTTAAAACTAACTTTACCGGACACGCTTAACGTCAATAGTGTCGTTTATGATAGTTTAGATGAAGCACTTATTGTCGCTGAAAAGCTTCCCGAAGCAGCGGCGACCCTCTTAATCGCACAGGCTAATAGTGCGTTTGAATATGCCTTTTCTATCGTTCTGATCGCCACAGCCATTGTGACTACAATAAGCTTAATTGCACTCCCTTATTGCTTGCGTAATGCGGTAAGAGAAAACAAGCCCAGCCACTAATTCAAGCTCATAGAAAACGCGCCGTTATGGCGCGTTTCTCACAAAATCAGAAGGTGATTGTCCCATCTGCTTTTTAAACATAGTAGAAAAAGAGCTAGCGCTGTTATAGCCCAAATCAAAAGCCACAGCGGTAATGCTATGCCCTGATAAAATTTGCGTGAGTGAGTTTAAAAGACAGACTTGCTGACGCCATTGTGAAAATGCCATTCCCGTCTGTTGGCGGAAAAAACGGCTAAACGAGCGTTCACTTTTATGTAATTTCTCGGCCCACTGCTGAGGTAGAGCGTCAATTTTGGGCTGACGAATAAAATCGCGACATAATTTAGCTAATTTACTGTCCTGTGGAATAGGAACAAAGAAAGGCAAAGGTTCTGCTTTCGCTAACTCATATAAGATAAGTTGCATTAAAATACCATCGCGCCCTTTTTTATCATATTGCGCAGGCACATCAACGGCTTCAAGAAGTAATTGACGTAAAAGCGGTGACACTCTTAACACTTCACACTGTTGACTCTGACGAGGAGCTGCCGCTGGCTCAATATATAAACTTCTGGTACTCACATCTAACATGCGTGTTTCATGCCCCGTCTGAGGAGGGATCCACACACCACAAGAGGGAGGGATAACCCATTCCCCATCATTTGTGCTCACTTCAATCAATCCGGTAGCGGGATATAAAAATTGCGCTCGTCGATGTCGATGCGTTTCTAATAGCGTATTAGGCAGATAATCTGTACCCAGCGCAATCACATCTCTCTCAAGGAGATCAACACTTTCTAACGGCACATTTCTCACATTAAACCTACTTTTTTATCTTTCTTGCTGATGAGCAAATCTGGTCACTATCACATTGCAAGATGGCGAATTAACCCCTTTCGCTATTTAGCCACCCTATCCCGTTAACAGCTATAAAACTTATTATTAACACTGTCAATAAATAGGCCGAAATTCTAATGTCATTGTCTGATCTTGGCATGTTGGAAAGCGATTAATCCTCTACTATCCCTCTTGCAGAGGTTGTTTCAGGCGCTCTGCAACGCGGTATGCATTCAATAATAATGCAGCGGAAACCAGATATCCCCATATCAATAGTCTAGAAAACGCATACACATCTTTATATCAAGTATCGGGTAAATTGGCTTCCGCTTATTATGTCTAAGGTAGCATTTATATGAGCAATCAGTCCGATCATCATAGTATTAAGCCAATTTCCGGTGATATAAGTCGTCGCCATTTTATTCAAGCGAGTTCGGCATTAGTCACACTGCCCTTTTTTTCCTCCAACACGATGGCGGCAACACAAGATCATGCAATAGCTGAAAAAACGATTGACGCCAAAGAGAGTGAGCGTGTTGTCTCTACCTGTAGTAGTTTTGACTGTGGCGGAAAATGTGATATTCGCGCGCACGTTAAAGATGGCAAAGTGACACGTATTAGCACTCGACCTGACGCCGATTTAGATGAAGAGATGCCTATCATGCGAGCCTGTGTACGGGGTCGTGGTTATCGTAAATTTGTCTATCATCCTGATCGATTAAAATATCCCATGAAGCGAGTAGGTAAGCGTGGTGAAGGTCGATTTGAGCGCATCACTTGGGAAGAAGCTACGACGCTTATTGCACAAAATATGCAACGCATTACCAAGCAATATGGCCCTGCCTCACGTTTTGTTAGTTTAAGCACCGGGGTGACTGGTGGCATTTTTTCTGGTGCTAATATGCTACGCCGTCTGTTTAACCTAACCGGCGGCTTTCTGGAGAATTATCACTCCGTGAGTAATGGTAACACCCTTGCCGTTACCCCTTATACTTACGGTACAGCCGCTAGCGGAAGTACATTAGATACATTAGCAAATACCCCTTTAGTTATTCTATGGGGACATAATCCTAATGAAACTATTTTTGGGCATTCCAATCATTACTTCCAAAAAATGAAAAAAAACGGCACTAAATTTATTGTCGTTGATCCACGTTATTCCGATACTGCCTCTTCTTTAGCTGACCAGTGGATCCCGCTGTTACCTACCACTGATAACGCGATGATGGATGCCATGATGTATGTCATTGTCAGTGAAAACCTGCATGATCAGGCCTTTATCGACAAATACACCCTTGGTTTCGATGAGCATCAGATGCCAGAAGGCGTTGGTGAAAATGAGTCTTTAGTTGCCTATTTAATGGGGAAAAAAGACGGGATCAAGAAAACCCCTGAATGGGCAGAGCCTATCACTAAAGTACCCGCAGATACTATTCGTCAATTAGCCCGTGAATATGCTTCTACAAAACCGGCAGCATTAATCCAAGGTTGGGGGCCACAACGTCATATTTGTGGTGAACGGACGGCACGCGGTGCGACACTGTTAGCGACTATTACTGGCAACGTTGGTGTACGCGGTGGCTGGGCGGCAGGCTATGGCATGGCATTAAACTCTGAGTTACGTAAAACCATTGCCGGCCCAAGTTTATTGACCAATCCCGTTAAAGCAAAAATCAATATCACCAATTGGGTGCAAGCGTGTGAAGATAAAAATTTGGTCACACCACAAAATGGCTTACTCAATGCCGAGAAACTTGATACTGAAATCAAGATGATTTTCTCAATGGCGGGTAATTATATGGTGAATCAAAATACCGATATTCTTCATGCCGCTAAAGTGCTTGAAGATGAATCAAAAGTTGAATTTATCGTCTGTAGCGACCTCTATTTAACACCTAGCGCCAAATATGCGGATATCTTACTGCCTGAAACCAGCTTTTTAGAGCGCTGGAATATTGGAGGCACATGGAGTTATGGCGATTATATTATTCTGTCCGAAAAAGTGATAGAGCCAGAGTTTGAACGTCGTACCGACTACGATTGGTTACGTGAAGTGGCTGATAAACTGGGGGTCGGTGAACAATTTAGCGAAGGTAAAGCCACTGATCGCGACTGGATTGAATATTTAGTCAATGATGCCAGTATTAAACGTCCTGAAGATGGTATTCCTACCTTTGATGAATTATTGGTTAAACGTCGTCATCTGCTAAAACATCGCCCTCATACCCAAAATGTTGCGTTTGAGAAAAATATTCAAGATATAGAAAATAATCCATTTCCAACCCCATCAGGAAAAATTGAGATCTTCTCTAAACGCTTATATGAGATGAAGAATAGCGAGATCCCCGCACTTTCTCATTATGTGCCTGCCATTGAAGGGCCCGAAGATACGTTAACAGATAAATTTCCACTACAACTCATCACGTGGAAAGGACGTAACCGCGCAAACTCAACACAATTTGCTAATCCTTGGCTGCAAGAAGTACAACGTCAAGAATTATGGATCAACCCATTAGATGCCGAAGATAGAAATATCAAACAAGGCGATAAAGTCAAAGTCTATAACGACCGTGGGATCACCTTAGTTCCCGTCAAACTCACACAACGCATTATGCCTGGTGTCGTTGCCTTACAAGCAGGTGCTTGGTGGCAACCAGATAAACAAGGTATCGATCAAGGGGGATGTGCCAACGTCTTAACCTCATCCCGTAGCACCGCAATGGCACACGGTAATGCTCACCAAACTTTATTGGTCGAGGTAGTAAAAGCATGAGTAAATTTATCGTTTATCCCGCAGTAAGCAGTAAACAGCTAGGGTTTTATATCGACAGTGCTCGCTGTTCGGGCTGCAAGGCGTGTCAGGTTGCTTGTAAAGATAAAAATAACCTCGATGTTGGTCGCAAATTTCGCCGTGTATATGAAATCACTGGTGGTGGTTATAGCCGTAATACTAACGGTGCATTAATTAATAATGTCTTTGCTTACACTTTATCTATCTCTTGCAATCATTGCGATGATCCCATTTGTGTTAAAAACTGCCCAACTACCGCGATGCATAAACGCGAAGGTGATGGCATTGTGATGGTAGATACTGACAAATGTGTTGGTTGTGGCGCCTGTGCGTGGTCTTGTCCTTATGGCGCACCGCAAATGGATCCTGAAACCAAGCAGATGTCAAAATGCGATTTTTGTATCGACTTACAACAAAAAGGTGAACAGCCTATCTGCGTTGCGACCTGCCCACTTGGGGCCATTCAATTTGGTCCAATTGATGAACTACGTGAACGCTATGGTGAAGTTAATTATGTCACTGGTTTGCCTTCTCCTGAAATAACCCATCCAAACCTAGTGATTAACCCTCACCAAGGGGCAAATAATGACGCTATAAATAATAAAGGAGAAATAAAATGAATGAATGGTCATTATTGATTTTCACCTTTATGATGAATGCCACTATTGGCTTAACACTCATAACAGGCCTTTTTGCACGCCGTCTTGCACATTATCTCAGTGCTGAAAGCTATTATCGCTTTATGTTACTAACCTTATTGGTGATTTGTGGATTAGCCGGTTTAGGCTCTATTGCCTCCATTACTCACTTAGGCGTGCCGTTAAATGCTCCGAATGCCATTAGAAATGTCTTTTCAGCTTGGTTAAGTCGCGAAGTTGCTGTCACTGCCATTTTTGTAGGATGTTTAGGGATCACCTTTTTATGGCTATGGCGTACCAGTAAATTTTCGATGCTGCTATTTGGTGCAAGCCTTCTGATTGGTCTGTTTGACATTTATTGCATGGCATCCATTTATCGCCATACTTCCATTTTAACATGGATGGATAACAACACTTATGTGATGTTTTTTGGCGCGATGCTCACATTAGGGGCAACAATATTCTTTTTGCTGCTAAAGATATTGCAGCGTATAGGCAATAAATTAGGGATAGAAATACCATCAGCCCCTTTCCCTATCCGTTGGAAATGGCAATTGTGGGGGATCATGGCATTTAGTTTAATTGGCCGATTACTCTATCAACCTTTTTATGAACACTATTTAACTCGTACGCTCTATAGCCAAACATCGGTAACCTTTCCGTTATCACCTATTGAAGTCTATTACTCCATTGGCCCATTACGTATGACCAGTTGGATCTTAGCAACTTTGGCTGTATTGGTGTGTGGCTATAGTTTAGTAAAATATTTGATGGGCCAAACTCAGCAAAAATCAACGGAGTCCATTTTTGTCTATGGCGGTATCATGGCAATTATTGCAGAATTTGCTTTGCGTTATGTGTTTTATTCAATTCACTAAATCACGATCAGACAGTTATTGAAGATGACAATTATCAGGGGAATTATTAGCCCCTGATTTTTTATCAAAGATCATCGTTCACCCTGAGTATCAATCAATAGACGTTGATTAATATAATCAATCGTTTCTTCTATTGTCATAATATGATTAATCACATTAGTAATACCCTGACCAATAATAATCTCAGCTTGCCTTAAGTTAAATAATTTACCATTCGGCACTGATGATTCTCGTATTCCTTGATTAATTTCCTGATAAGCTAGTGTCATCCATGGATAACGGTGGCTAATTTCTTGGTTATGACTAAAATTTTCATGGTTACTATTTCCACCCAATAAAATTAAGTGATCCATCACAACAGGAGAATAAAGCCAACGATAAAACAGTTCAGCGTAAGATGATTTTCTACTGTAACGCGACACCCCAAGTACCCCACCCCCTAATTGTGGTACACCACCCGGAACGGGAGCAAAACCAATTTTAGGTAAAATATCGCTATGTGCGACATCATTAAATAAATTCATATAAGAGATAAGCATTGCCAGATGACCTTGCTCAAATTGTCTGACAGAGCCACTCCACCATTTATGGTTGATATTTTCGGTGATCGACAACTGATGCAAATAATCTGCTAATACCTCAGCGGCCAAGGGCATCGCTAAGCGCGGAATATTATCACTACCGATTAAACGCCCACCTTTAGCGTAATAACGTAATAAGTATTCAGTTGCGATTAATCCCGCACTTCCTAATGTGGTTGAAGCTCCCATCGGACAATGAGCTTGCCCGGCTTGATGCAACTCAGTAAAAAACTGAGTCACATTATCGTACTCTTCAAAGGTTGTCGGCACAGTTAATTCATTACCTGTTTTTTCGTAATACATTCTTTTTAAAATAGTATCTTCAAACAGATCTTTACGATAAAACAGTAATTGAGCGCTAGCATCGAACGGCATTGCATAAGCGACATCATTAACCAAACCAAATTTTTGTTGCGTAGGTAAGGAAAAGTGACTCAATAAATCAGTTAATCCATCACCAATTTTATCTAATGGTCGCAATATTCGCTCAGCAAACCATGGAAAACACGCCATATCAATACGCAACAGATCATAATAAGGGTGTAAATGAAGTTGGCTTAAAATTTGATAAACTTCATCATAAGGATGAATAGCTAAATTCACCTTGATACCAGTTTGACGATAAAAATGAGGAAGTAGTTTTTTTAATGCCGTTGTTGAAGGGCTTGGCAACGTTAGTAAATTAAGACTAATTTGTGATTTATCATCACTCATTACTGCTGGTGTTGCCGTATACAGATATGAACTTCGATTTGCGACAGATACATTATTATTTTTGTACTCATGCGGCTCTGCGATTAATAGTGCCTCAGCGACTTCCAAACCAAGCTGAGCATAGTTCATTGGAAAACAATATAACCCTTTTATTACCGGTGGAATATTATCACTTAGAGCAAAGATAGTAGGACAATCTGAAGAACTGCCAAAATAGCTTGCTTGTGTTAAATAGCGAGCTTTCTCAATATCTTGTGTGACAAAGATATCGGGGACTTGCTCCATAGAAAAGAAATCAAAAGCAATTTTATAACTCTCTTCATCAGAAGCGCTAAGTATGACACATTTTTTATCGGGTGCAGTTTGAGAAAGCCGTATTTGCAATTGATTAGCAAAAACCTGACTATTTAATTCATCTTGATTATCGCCAAAAATCCCCACTACCTTGCCAGCTGTTTGTGACACTTGCTGGCAAATTGACTCCGCCGCTTGTGCAAAATCTAACGTAAAAAAACGTTGTGCATTGAGGGGTTTGTGATAAATAAAGATAATTTGTGAAGGTGGAAGTTTTAACGTGTCAAAATAGTATTTAGCATCTTTAAGACAACTTACGGTAACTACTTGCTTATAGCCACCTGCAGCAATTTTTTGTAGCAGATCACGCTCAGTGGTCTCAAGAAGATCTGTTAAAAAAAGATCGTAGCTGATCTCTGGGAAATTAACGATCGACTGTCTAAAAGCATTAAAGAAGATCGCATATTTTTCAGAAACCAGTTGGGGTAATAAGATCGCAATTTTATGGCTTCTATTGGTTCTTAGTAGTTGGGCTTGTGTATTTAATTGATAGCCCATCTGTTTAGCAGCTTGATAGACTGCTTCAATTTTTTCAACACTTACATTTCCACGTTTATTCAATACGTTAGATACCGTACCATGCGAAACACCCGCTAGTTTTGCAATGTCCTTGATCGTCGCCATTTCTCTTCTTTCACCTCTATTTCCACCTTCACTAGCATACCTGAATTATTTATCACGACTACTGATAATTGATTTGAACGTTCCACTCACAATTAGCTGATAAATCAATCTATTAAAAATTAAAGATAATAAATAATTATCAATACCAATTAAAATAAATATATATACTAATCAATATATTAGTAAATAATATTTGAATAAGATCACTGATCTGATCTTCATTTATTGGCAAATAACACATGTCATTTTATTATTGGAACGTTCAAATTTATTTGTAACCTACAAATAGCCAACACCAGAAAATTAATAAAATACTAATAAACAATAAGATAAGGGGATTTATTATGAAGCTTCATTTTTTAGGGACGGCTGCCTCAGAAGGCATACCGAATCCCTTCTGCCGTTGTGAACACTGTCTGAAAGCAAGAAAATTAGCCGGTAAAGATATTAGAACGCACTCTTCTGCTATTGTGGATGACATTATGTTGATCGATGTCTCCCCCACTTTTAGTTACCAACTGATGCGTGATGGTATGGACGCAACACATTTTGAAAGTTTGCTATTTACCCATACTCATCCTGATCATTTTAATGTTGGTGAACTATTTAGCAGAATGGAAGGCTATGGTTTTGAAATTAACCATCCTTTACATATTTTCGGTAACGATCGCGCTATCAATGGCTGTATTGAAGTATTACCAGGTTATACGAAAGAGCGATTTGCATTTCATTGCTTAATCCCTTTCGTTACGGTCGAAAGAAATGGTTATAAAATTACGCCGCTGCTTGCTAATCATGCGAAATGGGAACTTTGTTATGTATATCATATTGAAAAAGACGGCAAAGCTATTTTCTATGGCCATGATTCGGGTTGGTTCCCAGAATTAACTTGGCAATGGTTAGAAAACAAACCGCTTGATATTGTTGTTTTTGAGTGTACTTATGGCTTAAATGGAAAAGATCGTACAGATAATCATATGAGCTTAGAAACGGTTTTTGCCGCCAAAGAAAAACTGCAACAACAAGGCTGTTTACATCAAGCTACACAGATTGTCATTTCGCATATCTCACATAGCGGTAAATTACTGCATCATGAATTAGAAACGGTTTGTGCTCCTCATCATATCCGTGTTGCCTACGACGGATTAACGTTAGAAACCAATTAAGAGGGGTACGACAATGGATATGAAAATAACTTCTCGCCTACTTATTATGATGTTTGTGCAATATTTCATGCAAGGAGCATGGAATATGACCATGGGACTCGTATTAAGTAGTTATGGTATGGCAAGTATTATCGGTAATGCTTATGCCTTATTAGGTGTCGCGACAATTATCTCCCCCTTATTTATTGGTATGGTCGCAGATCGTTTCTTTGCTTCACAAAAAGTCATGGGGATACTTCATTTAATTAATGCCGTCGTTATTCTCTGTGTTCCCCAATTTATTGAAGCACAAAACAGTGGCATGACATTATTTTTAATTTTTATTATTGGCTTATTGTTTTATCCAACCACTGCGCTATCTAATAGCATTAGTTTCTCCCATATTAATGGGGTTAAATATTTCCCAATTATTCGCGTATTTGGTACGTTTGGTTTTATGGCAATTGGTTTTATATTGGGTGAAATGGGCTTCTCTGGTAGCACAATGACTTGGTATATCGCTTCTGCAGTTGGTGTATTACTCGGTTTCTATTGTTTTACATTACCTAATACGCCACCTAAAGCGAAAGGCCAGCCTTTCTCACTACGCGATATTTTATGTTTAGATGCATTGTCTTTATTTAAAGATCGCTACTTTGCTATTTTGATGTTTAGCATCTTTATTTTAATGATCCCCAAAACAGCTTATTCTGCTTATATTCCTGTCTTTATTAAAGCATTAGGCTTTGATAATGCGGCTTCTATTATGCAAATAGGGATCGCTTGCGAAGTTCTGTTTATGTTTGTTTTGTCATTCTTCTTAATGAAATTTGGCTTCAAAATTACACTACTGCTAGGAGCCGTGAGCTGGATCATACGCTCTATGTTTTTCTCTTATGCTGCAGTAAATACAGAGCTTTACTTTATCGTCATCGGATTAATGCTACAGGGATTATGTTGGGATTTCTTCTTTACTGCAGGAGATATCTATGTCGATCGCAAAGCAAAACCTGAAATTCGTGCACAAGCACAAGGTCTACGCTTTATTGTCTCTAATGGTTTCGGCTTACTATTTGCTTCCACTATTT
Organism: Proteus sp. G2675; assembly: GCF_963886535.1. Classification (NCBI taxonomy): domain Bacteria; kingdom Pseudomonadati; phylum Pseudomonadota; class Gammaproteobacteria; order Enterobacterales; family Morganellaceae; genus Proteus; species Proteus sp. G2675. The sequence continues at coordinate 72,525 of NZ_CAWPCB010000009.1, read as the reverse complement.
GTGGTCAAATCTTTAACACAACCGTAACTGAAACAGGTGATGCAGCATTACCACAATGGTCAACATTCTGGGTCTATCCTGCCATTGTAGCGGCGGTGGTAACCCTATTCTTTATTTTCTTCTTTAAAGATGATGTTTCTAAAAAAAGAAATAGTGAAAATAAAGAAACATCACGAGGAATTACAGTACCTTGATTTTAAAATAAAAAATAAGCCAACGTCAGGAGCAAACCATGGATGCATTAATACAGTTTGTTGACACTATTGGCCCATTATCACTATCAAGTATTGCTAAATTACTGGCCGCCTTTATCTTAGGCGGTCTTATTGGCTTAGAGCGTGAATCAAAGGGAAAACCAGTTGGTTTTAAAACTTGTGTCATTATTGCTGTTGCCAGTTGTTTATTAACCATTGTCTCTATTCAATCAGCCGAATATTACGCCAATATTTCTGACAATATTCGCAGTGATCCCATGCGGTTAGCTGCACAAATTATCAGTGGGGTCGGCTTTCTCGGCGCTGGTGTTATTTTACATCGACGAGATGATGCCATTTCAGGATTAACGACTGCGGCCATTGTTTGGGCATCTGCGGGAGTGGGTATCGCCTGTGGCTCCGGCTTTTATTGGCATGCTATCGTTGTGACTTTCCTCTTTTTTATGGCTATTAAACTAAGCCCACAAGTAGTGCTGTTTCAAATGAATAATCAACGCTTAGGTAAAATTAAAGTGCGAATGCTATTTACTCATGAAAGTGGTGTTCCTCTTTTAATTGACTATTTAAAAAGCAACAAAAACGTTATTGAAAACCTGACTATTCGTGATATTAAAAAGGAGCGCGTTGAAGTTAACTTAAAACTACTTGTGCGACAAAAAATAACCTTACCAGAGTTTTATTGCTCATTAAAACAATTACAGCATGTACATTCTGTTTCGCTAGATCACTAGTGTATTTAAAAGCAAAAATACACTTTAATTTAAATGACAACACTATTTTTATTTTACTTATCTATTTGCGTATTAATTTATGTTGTCCGTATTTTATCCATAAACTATCTTTTACTAAGATGGTAACGATAGACTGTCGCTTCTAAACATTTTTCTTCTGGTTTCCAGTTTTTAATAATATTAACTAAACCACCATTAGCATAATAATTACCATCTTTTTGTAGAAAAATATCTATGTTATTTACAATATATAAATCAGTTTCACACTCGGCTGAATGAGCGGATAAAACCTCATTACGAGTAACATAAACCGCATCACCTTCTGTCGTCGTACCTTTAACCTCGACACGCCTAAATGTATTATTTTTATGGCATTCTAAATCATAAGGACTATTAGAAGAAGTATCAATTACTTTAAAACCTTGTTTTTTATAATCTTCTTTTGCTTTATTCATTGCATACAGCTCTATTGCCTTTCTCTTTTTAATGTCAGTAACTCGACCTTGATAGCTTGTTTTTTCTTTTTTCAATATCAAAGGTAAGTTGTTATCAAGATCTAAAGTCTCTATTTTTTCCCAAGCATAAATGGCACTTAGTTCTTTATTAGGTTTCTCCTGATAATCAAGCACATTATATAAAACTTGAACCGGTCTGTTACTGTTATATTCTATATAAGATAGTCGACCAACATAAATAAAAGGTTGACTTCTACTTTTAATTTTTTCATGTATTCGAACAAATAAAATAACGGTCTCACCAGTAAGTATTCTTTTTATATGAGAAGTTTCCGTTGTATTCTTATTTTGTGATTCCCAATGAAATTTCTTACCGTTATCAACAAATACATCATTGTATTTATGGCTATCTTCTTTGCTTCTTTTATCTAAAGTTACAAATAGAACAATACAATTTTTAAAACTTGTAATTCCTGTTATCTCTTTATTATTTTTTAGTGGTTCTACATTAGCTGTTACTAAAGCTTCATTTTTACTATATGAATTTCCAACAATTAGATTAGTGTAATTAAATTCTTCATCTTTCCGTTTCATCATAAGGCCTTATTCGCTAAATTACATAGCTAATTATATTAGCTAAAAACTATTATTTATCCAAATAAGACCGCAAACATTTATAGAAAATTTAGATATATTATGATTTCAACATCATCAAAGTTAAATCACACAATCTTGTATACAAGATACCAAGCTCTCTAGAAGCACTGTTGATTAAACTCTATCGTCTTATTCAACAATATTTCAGATGATAGTGAGCCTTTGCTCACCACAAATTTAGGATAGTTAATGCTGGTTTTAATATTGATTGGAAGTGATAATCGATTATGTGCTAAAAATTGAAAAAGTGGTGTTATTTTTTCTGATGACACACTTTCCTGTAAGCGCCCAAGCGTAATGTGAATAATATTTTTATGCAGATGATGATCAATGGGGATTTGCTGGTAAACCTGTTGTCTAAACTGCGTTAATGTTTTTGATACACCTATTAATATCACGCTTCCATTAGCCGTTAAAATAATATCATTAAATAGGATCTCGATCTTTCCTATCTTATTAAAGATATTCGTTATTTTTTGACACCAAGCCAGTAACATTAATTTCTGAGGCTCAAATAACGCTATAGGTTGATTAAAAATGGTCAACAAAGTGCAATGAAGTTGTAATTGTGGAGTCACCGCTATAAAAGGAAATTGCTGAGCAATTTGCTGACAATAAACATCTAATTGTTGGCTAAAAGGGATAAAATTCTCATCCACCTTTGGTTTATCAATAATGAGCTGCCCCGCATTTAAACTCAAATCGATAATATCTTCATTATTAATCTGTTGTAACCACTTTTCATTGCGCGATAATTTTTTAACTGTTGCTTGGGTTAAAAATGAATAGGCCATCGATAAACCTCGGTAACGAAGATTGTTATTAATACATTGAATTGAATGGTACTTAAAATCAAGTCATAAAGTAGATAATAAAAAAGTGGCTCTCAAGCGAAAGCCACTGTCACATCCAATGGGGGAGATGTTAAAGGATAGGTTTATCTACAATGTCATGCTCTAAGCAAAACGCAATTTATGATAAGAAATTTGCCGCCTTAAATTTCGCCAATGCATCTGCTTTTTGTTCAGCTGTCAGTGGGCGTAAAGGACGACGAGGAGCGCCAACATCAATACCATGCAATTGCATTGCTACTTTGCCTGCAGCAACGCCACCGTATTCGACTAAAACTCGAATAATAGCGATAACTTTATCCATGCAATCTGCCACACCTTGGTGATCACCCTGATTAAATTTCTCAATTAACTCAAGATATAACGGTGCAGCGTAGTTATAGGTGCTACCTACAGCGCTTAATGCACCGCAAGCTAATCCTGCCGGAATAAATTCATCAACGCCAAATGGAATATCATATTTACCTCCCTCTACCCGTAAGCAACGCTGAAATTCATACATATCAGGGGAGTTAAATTTCATGCCAGATAAATTGGGGATCACTTTACCTGCTGCTTGTAAAAACTTTTCCATATCAATGCTTAATCCTGACATGGTGGAATGATAATAGTAGAAACCTTTTGAGGGTGCACTTGCCGCTGCTAAACGACAATATTCTACTAAATCATCAACATGACTAGGTTTAAAGAAGCAAGGGCCAATCACTGATGTGGCTTTAATATCTAATGTGTCAGCATGACGAGCAAGTTCTAACGTATCAGCAATACTTAATGCACCAGTATGAATAATAAGATCAAGTTGTCCCTGACTCGCTGTAACCCAACGTTCAGCGACTTTTTTACGCTCTTCAACCGAGCAATGTATACCTTCACCAGTAGTACCTAAGACATAAGCCCCTGTTACCCCAGTCGCAATTAGGTGCTTAGCAATATCATCAATAACAGGGTAATTAACACTACCGTCCGCAGCAAAAGGAGTATGAGGCGCGGCAATCAGTCCAGAGAGTTTGTTCATGATCACTTCCTATGGAGATTAATTTCTTTATTAATTAACTTATGGAGTTTAACTCTATATTAGAGAGCGACTAGTCATAACGCAATAACGAAAATAGCCCTGAAGGAAAGAGAAAGGTAAAACTGTGATCTTTAGCTACTTTCTGCTCAAGATGCTTTAAAATAGCAATAAACTTATGCTGAATGCGTCTGTTTTAACGCATTGAGAGTACGTAATTTCTGCTCTTTTACTGTTTCAGGCTTAGCCTGAACTAACAAGGTATAAAGCAAATCTAAAACAAAAAGTTGTGCTGTTTTTGTGCCAATAGAATCGCCTTGTAATTTCCCTTGTCGATTACCATTAATTAAATGATGATCTGCATATTCCATAATTTGTGAGCCTAAATTATGTGTCAATGCAATCGTGCTTGCGCCCGCTTCTTTAGCCAATTTCAATGCATGAACCGTTTCTAATGAATTACCCGAATGACTAATACCGATAGCGACATCACCAGATTTTAATAATGAGGCTTGCATATACATAAAGTGGTTATTAGTTACGGCATCAACACGATAACCAATACGCATAAGTTTATTTTTCAGATCTTCCGCAGTGATCCCCGAAGAGCCAACGCCGCAGATAAAAACATAGTTTGCTGATAATAGTGCATTGACCGCCCCTTGCACTTGCTGCATATCGAGTAAATTTAATGTTTCTGATAACACATTATTTATTGTTGCTTGCAATTTTAGGCCAATAGTATGGATATCATCTTGGTGACTGACTTCTGCATCAAGGATTGGCGATTCATCATTATCTGATGTTGCCATTTCAATCGCCAAATCCATTTTAAAGTCTTGAAAACCTTTATAACCCAATGTCCGACAAAAGCGGACAACCGTCGCTTCACCTGCTTTGGTTGCTTGAGAGAGTTGGGCAATAGACAACTGAGTCACTTCCGTAGGATGGAACAGGATATAGTCTGCAATACGTTGCGATACGCGAGTTAAGCTATTTTTCATAGCGCCTAGCGTATCAAGTATTTTACCCGGCTTTAATCGAGTTGTTGCCTGTTCTGTCATGGACATTATCCTTGCTTGCAGCAAATACACGAGAATAGAATTTTGCCCACAAGAGTACCAATTCCAACAGGTTAAAAAAAGCCTTGTTAAGACAATAATGTGATAATAACAAAACGCCTTATTCTCAGTATCACTATAACTCCAACTAACTGATACATGAGAAATAAAGCGTTTTATTAAATAATAATGATTAGTGAGTTAACGCGGCAACATCTAGTTTAATAACCACTTTCTTTAATGTACTGGCCTCATTTTTCTGCGCAATACCTGGCTTATGTGGCTCATAAGGCATAAAAATGGCGAACATATTTGGTGTAAGGGATAATGTTTGACGATGTATGATGTTATCAGTCAACTGATAATCATCCGTTTCATTATAAGGTGTCACATCTTGTGCCGAACCTTGTATTCCAAAATCAATTGTCTCTTCACCTGATAGTAAGATCTGAATATCGATATAGCGCTGATGCAATTCGGCTTGTTTTTGCTCACGAGGCACGGTTTCAAAAGTCATAACATTCATAAACAACGTCTCACCATCAATTTTATAGCTGCCCGGTGCAAGTGACGCGGGATCAAGGGCTAATACTTTTTCCATTGCATGACGTAACGCTGGATTCATTTCTGGCATAGTCGCCAAATCAGATAAATGTCCAAATAACATAGATTATTCCTTCTTAGTTCTCTGATGTTTCACTGTCATCTAAGGAAAGCTGTTTTGCTGGTGCGAAAAGTGGTGCCGTAATGGTTCCTGCAATCACCACTGACATTGAACCAATGACTCCATAGAAGAAGAAGTTAAGATCACTGCCATAACGTGCAGCCAATACTGCAATAATACTCACGATGATCCCAACAACGGCGCTACCGGCATTAGCACGTTTTACAAAAATTCCCAGCATAAATAGGCCTGTCATTGGTCCGCCCATAAGACCTATAAGGCTATTAAATGCATCCCAAATTTCAGCTTCATCGGATAAAACTAACCAAATTGCCGCTAAACTACTGAATATTCCTGCCACAATAATAACTAACTTTGCGACTTTCATTTTTTGTTCAGGACTAGGGGATGATTTACTAAGACGAGTATAAATATCAGAATTAAAGCAACTTGAAATACTATTTAAACTACTAGAAATACTTGATTGTGCAGCAGCAAAAATAGCTGCAATAATTAACCCTGCAATACCGATAGGCATTTCCGTCACGATAAATAGTGGTAAAATTCCCCCCGTATTAAATCCTGCGGGTAATAAGCTTGGGTTTTGTTGGTAGTAAACAAACAATGCAGAGCCGATGGCAAAAAAGAAAATAGGAATAATAGCCACTAATTTAGCGTTAGTTATCAATGTACGTTTAGTTTCTTTAATAGAATCGGTAACGATATAGCGTTGCACAACATCCTGACTAGCAGTAAATTGCTGAATATTGGCAAATAAAAACCCAATCATTAATACAGGAATAGTGCTATCTGTCCAACTCCAGCGCCATTGTGTGGTAGGAAAGAATTTATCTGCTTGTGCTGTAGTAGTAAAAATTTCGCTAATACCACCATCAACTTTAAAACAGATCATAATAAAGATCAGTACAGCACCACCAGAAAGTAATAAACCTTGAATAACATCCGTCCAAATAACGCCTTCAATGCCCCCCATCCAAGTATAAATAATGCATAATAAGCTTATTAATACGATTAACACGACCGGATCAATCCCCATAAAAGGACGTAAAGCTAGTACGGTTAAATAAGTAATAATAGCAACACGCCCAATATGGAATAACATAAATGAAAGGCTAGCAAATAAACGACTACGAACATCAAAACGAGCTTCTAGATATTCATAAGCGGAGGTGATTTTTAATTTTCTAAAAAAAGGAATATAGAAATAAAAAACTAAAGGTAAAATTGCAATAGCTAAATACTGTCCAATAATAAAGGTCCAATCAGAAGTATAAGCTTTAGCAGGAATGGACATAAATGTAATCGAGCTTAATGTGGTCGCAAATACAGACACTCCAGCGGCCCACCCAGGAACTCGCCCTCCACCACGGAAATAGTCATCCGCAGTTTTTTGACGTTTAGAAAAATAAACACCCACGAGTAACATAGCTGCCAAATAGCCAAACAGCACTGCATAGTTAATAAAACCAAAATCATGTAATTGCATTTTTTAGTCCTGCCATATGTAGGGTAAAAGGTAAGTTTTACGACAGTTTTTTTATTGCTCTCTAGACCATAGGGCTGCGCCCCATAATCCAGCATCATGATGATAGTGAGCTGATACAATCGGCACTTGTAATGCTAATGGTTGTTGTGCCATAGCAACTTGAACCAATTCGAGATAGCCGTTAGCAAGCCCCACACTGCCACCAAGCACAACACAATCAGCATCTGTTGTAGCTTTAATATTTGTGATCAAATTAGCTATGGTGTTGGCAGAGCGTTTAATAATGGTGGTAGCCTGTAAGTTTCCCTGATGAAAAGCGCTGAAAATTGCCTTAGCATCTTTACCAGCAAGTTCCCCTTCGGCCTGTGAGGCAATCGCACGCCCCGATGCGATGGCTTCAACACAACCATAGCGGCCACATCCACAACGAGGGCCTCGAGGATCAGCTAAGGTATGACCTAAATGGCCTGCAAGACCACGTTTTCCTATTAGTAGCTGCCCTTGCTGAACAATGCCTCCGCCAACGCCGGTTGAGACCGTAATAAACGCCATATCAGATATAGTGTCACGACGATGATAATACTCAGCCCATGTGGCAGCTTGGGCATCATTAAGTAACCAACAAGGTGATCCGGTAAGGGTTGATAGTGTTTCCATTAAAGGAAAATCGTTTAATCCACCTAAATTATCGGGGTTTAATGCGGTTAAAATGCCATTACAAATGATCCCTGTTGATGCAACGGCAACACTATTGGCATGGTTTTTTAATGGTGTAATAATGCTAACTAATGCTTCATAAAGTTGTGTTGGAGATGGACTTGCTGGTGTTGCTATTTGTCGATGTTGTGTCAATTGGTTATCTCGGCTAATTAATGCTGCCGAGATTTTGGTTCCTCCAATATCAATCGCTAATGTATTCATCTATCTAACTCCTGCTGCCACTTTAATGCCTGAGTAAACCACTCACAGACATGTTCAAGACGAGTTAATGCAGAGCCAACGGTGATAGCCCAAGCTCCCGCTTGCATACCCCTTGCCGCCATCATTGGTGTGTTATAACGCCCTTCCGCAATCACTCGACATCCTTGCTCTGCTAATGCGGTCACCAGTTGAAGATCGGGTAATTTTGGTATTTCCCCACCGGTATAACCTGACATCGTTGAGCCAATAAATTCAGTACCGAGTTGATGACAATACATCCCTTCATTAAAAGTGGCACAATCTGCCATCGCTAGTTTTCCTAAACGATGAACATGCTCTAGCAATGCTTTCACGGGAACTGGGCGTAGGCGATCAGTACCATCAAAAGCGATAATATCAGCACCAGCTGCGGCCAATGCTTCAATATCATTTAACCAAGGCGTGATCCTGACAGGGCTATCAGGCAAATCACGTTTTACAATTCCAATAATTGGCACATCAATAAGAGGACGTGTTGCTTTTAAATTATCAATTCCTTCAATACGTACTGCGACGGCACCTGCATTTACTGCTGCTTGAGCCATTGCGGCTACAATGTCAGGTTTATCCATTGGACTATTATCAACAGGTTGGCAAGAAACAATTAACCCACCTTTTTGTTGAATATCTTTAGTCATCTTTTCAATTAGTGCCATGTTGAACTCACTGCTCTCTTTTTTGAAATGTAACTCCGAATTATATTATTTTACGGAGTTTTATTTCTCAATCAGAAAAACTACGATCTGTGAAGAAGATCAAACAATGACCAAATTGATATAACATGATGATAAATAAACAGAATAAAAATGGAGGCTAAATAGCCTCCATTGATTTTGTTATATTTCTCTTGAGTGATTAATTTAGTGTGTCGCTGTTTTTGCTTGCTCGACTAAATTAATTAAACGACTTCTCATGGCGTGATTATCTTGAGCGACTTGGCTTTCTGCCCATTTTTGATCGTCAATCTTCACCACTCGTGCAGCACAATATTTAGTTTCTGGAGTTTTTGAGACAGGATCGAGATTATCTTGTGTCAGTTCGTTACATGCACCAATCCACCATTGATAAGTCATATAAATAGCTTGTTTATTAACGGTTTCGTTTAGATTACACCGTGACAACACCTTACCTCGACGAGATGCAACCCAAACAATTTCTTGATCAGCAATACCTGCCGCTTTAGCAATATCAGGGTGAATTTGCACATACCCCGGTTCATCTGCTAATGATGCTAATGCTTTACAATTACCCGTCATTGAGCGACAAGAGTAGTGCCCTACCTCACGTACCGTTGATAAAATCATTGGATACTCTTCATCAGGCAACTCTGCGGGGGCGCGCCATGCGGTAGCAAAAAGCTGCCCTTTACCTGATGGCGTTGTAAATCGATTATCTGAATATAAATAGGGTGTTCCCGGATGATCGAGTTCAGGACAAGGCCATTGTATATGGGCTAATCCCGCTAATTTTTCATAGGTCGCACCGAAAAATAGCGGACATAATGCTCTTACCTCATGCCAAATTTCTTCATTATCTGTATAAGACATTGGATAGCCCATAGCCGTGGCTAATAAACTAATGATTTCCCAATCACGTTTAACGTTACCACGTGCTTGTACTGCCTGTTCAAAACGTTGAAAACCTCTATCAGCACAAGTAAAAATACCACCGTGCTCACCCCAACTGGTAGAAGGTAAAATGACATCTGCTTGCTCTGCCGTTTTCGTCATAAAGATATCTTGAACCACAATAAAATCGAGCGCTTGAAAACCTTTTCTAACCAGACCTAAATCTGCCTCAGTTTGAAGTGGATCTTCTCCCATGATGTAATAAGCTTTCACTTTACCTTCAATGGCTAAATGAGGGACTTCAGTAATGCGATAACCCACTTGCGGATCGAGTTTTTCAACCGGAATATGCCAAGCTTGAGCAAATTTTTGACGAATACCTTCATCTGTCACACTTTGATAGCCGGGGAACATATTGGGTAAAACCCCCATATCACAAGCACCTTGTACATTATTTTGCCCGCGAACAGGAGCAACCCCTGCATGTGGTTTGCCTAAATTACCCGTCAATAACGCTAAACTCGCTAGCCCTTTCACAACATCTACCGCTTGACCAAATTGTGTTACCCCCATTCCCCACATAATGGTGGCTGTTTTTGCGGCTGCATAAGTGCGCATAGCTTGGCGGATCTCGCTTGCAGAAACCCCAACAATACGTTCTACTGCTTCAGGGCTATAATCCACCAGCTGTTTTTTATATTCTTCAAAACCTTCGGTGTAACGACTCACATATTCTTTGTCATAAAGATCTTCATCAATCAGCGTATAGGCAAATGCATTAACTAACGCCATATTGGTGCCATTCTTTAAGGGAAGATATTGATTAGCAATCTTCGCTGTTTCTATTTTACGAGGATCACAAACAATAATTTTGGCCCCTTTTTGTTTCGCTTTCACCACACGACGCGCCACAATAGGGTGAGAGTCGGCACAGTTATAACCAAACACCAACAAACAATCTGAATCTTCAATATCAGCAATGGAATTACTCATTGCCCCATTGCCTAGTGTTTCTTGTAAACCAGCAACAGAAGGGCCATGACAAACACGGGCACAGCAATCAACATTATTATTACCCAGTACAGCACGAGCAAATTTTTGCATCACAAAATTGGTTTCGTTACCTGTACCCCGAGAGGAGCCGGTGCACATAATAGATTTAGCACCGTATTTCTCTTTAATTGCGAGTAACTTTTTAGCCGTAAACTCAATCGCTTCATCCCAACTGACAATTTCAAAATCAGCCCCTTTTTGTCGGCGGATCATCGGTTGATGAATTCTGGCTGTCAGTAATTTATTGTCATTTAAAAAATCCCATCCATAGAGACCTTTTAAACAAAGCTCGCCTTGATTAGTGACACCATTGGCACCTTCAGCTTTGATTATTCGACCATTTTCGACACAGAGATTGATTTTGCAGCCAGCGCCACAATAAGGACAGACGGAGTTGATTTTGTTCATTTGATATCCTTTCCCCTAACTAGGGAGTAAAAGAGTCATAAAGAACATCCAACTAAGCACGATTTATGCCAAGTAAAAAACCATGTAAAAATAAGTAGATAGTATTTCTGTCACTGGCTACCAAGGTTATATCGACATTTTTGTCGACAAGATTTTCTGAGCAAAAGTTATCAAAACGTTATCAAGTTTTTTTAAAAAAGGGCTTTCATTAATTTGTTTTTATGATATAACAAAATAGTTATTTGTTAGCAGTGGCATTCAATAAATCAGTGCAACAAACCAAATTCATTTCAATAAAGAGCAAAAACATGAACATTAACACTAACAATCGACTTCTAGGCCTACATCTACTCCTACTTTATTAGGGTGGCCAAGCTCGTTCATTTTTTGCTAAAGCCACCAGTAAGGTGGTTTTTTTATAACCCTGCTGGTGGAACTGTTTTTAGGGGAGTTTTTATGATGTCTCGTTCCACTACAAGGATTAAGGGTTATCACACCTTTGCAATACACTATTGTTCGGCAACCGTTTCTATCATTAACATAATGAAATCGGAGGCAAAATGAGCCAACAATGGACATCTCGTGTAGGCCATATTTTAGCAGCCGCTGGCTCTGCCATTGGTATTGGTGCAATTTGGAAGTTCTCTTATGTCGCCGCCAATAATGGGGGTGGTGCATTCCTCGTCGTCTTTCTGTTATTTAGCTTTATTATCGGATTAGCTGTTTTATTAGCTGAAAATATTTTAGGTAGTAGCACCCATGCCGAAGCCGTTAATGCCTTCAAAAAGATGATGGGACGTAATTGGGTAATTATCGGTGTCATTGGTGTATTTAGTTCATGGTGTATCTATAGCTTTTATAGTGTTGTCGGGGGGTGGACCATTGGTTACACCATTATGGCAGCTACTGGTGAATTAAATATTACTGATAGTAGTGAATTAACGGGGATCTTCACCCGTTTTATCAGTGACCCTTTATGGCCTATTCTTGCTCACTTGGTGTTTGCCGGATTAACATGTTTTGTCGTATTAGCGGGTGTTCAACGCGGATTAGAAAAAGCCGTCAAGATCATGATGCCATTACTGTTTATTATCATGATTATTTTGATTATTGTCGGTATTAGCTTACCCGGCTCTTCAGAAGGTTTAAAATTATTCTTATATCCTGATTTTAGTAAATTAACCCCACAAGGAGTGTTAGATGCGTTGGGATTAGCCTTCTTCTCGCTGTCTATCGGTTTGGGTATTCATATTACCTATAGCGCCTATTTAGCGGATAATAAGACTATTGCTAACTCTAGTATGTGGGTTGTGATCCTCTCTTGTTTAGTGTGTGTTTTAGCAGGCTTAATGATTTTCCCTGCGTTAACTGCTGCTGGATTAGAGCCAAATGCTGGCCCAGGCTTAACCTTTATGACCATGCCAGTCTATTTTGCTAACTTGCCTGGTGGCAATATCTTGGCGGTCACTTTCTTTGTTTTATTATTAATGGCAGCATTAACCTCTGCAATTTCATTACTCGAACATATCGTCGCTTATGTACAAATGCGTTTTCAGTGGACTCGCCGTAGAGCTGGCTTAGTGGTCACAGCCTCTATTATGTTAATGGGTATCCCAGTTTCATTATCATTTGGTCCTATGAGTGATGTAACTTTAGGGGGCAAAACACTCTTTGATTTATTGGATTACTTAACCTCCAATATCTTAATGCCACTGTTTGGTATTGCGATGTGTTTAATTTTTGGCTGGTCACGTAGAGCCAATGCGGTTATTCCAGATAATATTACAGGAGCAAAACGCCAATGCTTATTATTAGTTTGGCGTTATATCGGCCCTATCTGTATCGGTATAATATTGGTACATGGTTTGATTGGTTAAAAAACAAAAAGAGAGCTTCTTATTTAAGAAGCTCTCTGACTAATTATCCCCGATGTTTGGATACTTGATAACTTTATTTATTAATAGACTTATTGATAGTTTTGTTTAATTTCTTGGCTAGCCACATGCCCGCGTTTAGCTTCTTTCTCCGCAATTTCCACCGATAAACCGATATAGGCTCTTGGATCAAGCATTGCTTTAATTTCTTCTGGGCTAAATGCCGCAGAGATAACAGGATTTTTTATCAAGTTAGTATAGAAATCTTCGCCATCTGCCGCTGTTTTGATCGCCTCTTCATACAATAAAGAGTGTGCTTTATCTTTGCCTAGTTTTTCTGCCATTTTCATCATAACGTACTCTGTATTATCTAATCCTTTATTTCTCATGACGTTATGTAGCATTCTCTCTTCATGCGGTACTATTGTTCTGGAAAGCTCTTCTGTTCTTAATAGAATTTCGGTTGTCAGCTCTAATGCCTCTTCCAGTAACCCATCAAATAACATATAGGAGCTACTATCCCCTTCATAAGGTCTTACCGCAGAATACATACCCACACTGGGTAAAGAATACAGTTTTTGTGAGTTAGCGATGATCCCTTTAGCCAGTTTAGGGTTAATTTTATGCGGCATAGTGCTACTGCCAACTGTACCTTTGGTAAACCCTTCCGAAACTTCCGCAATTTCCTCAAGTGTCGTACTATAAACTTCTTCACCAATTTTATGGCAGATATTAGCCATCAATGCCAAATTAGCCATATACTCTAATTTATGTGTACTAAGGTTACGAGAAGGCACCTCCATCGCTTCCATGCCAACTAATTCAGCCACACGTTTTTGCACCTTCATACCCACTTCTGGCATTGAGTTAAATGCACCCACAGCACCGCCCATCATGATAGTAAAGACGCGTTTTTCACACTCTCTCATGCGCTGATAACAGTCGATAAAATCACTGATCCAGACCGATACTTTATAGCCGTAAGTAATAGGAATAGCATGGCGGCCATGTGTTCTACCGGGCATAACCATATGTTTGGTTTTTTCTGCCAAGTTAGCTAAATTTTCGATGATCTCCCCAAGTAGCAACATAAATTTATGGTGCACTGTCTTCATCATATAAAGCTGTGAACTTTGCTGAATATTCTGCGTGGTAATGCCGTAGTGCACATATTTACCACTCTCTTGGGAACATGCCTTAACTAACACTTTTAAAAAGGGCACGAAACCATGACCGATTTTTTGGTAAATGCGGTTCATTTCTTCAAAATCGATATTCTCAATAACCGCTTTTTCTTTAATTTCATCAGCCGCTGACTGTGGAATAAAACCGTGTTCAGCTTGAGCTTGAGCGAGCATCGCCTCAAACATCAACCAAGTTGAATATTTAGCTTCATTGGATAACAGCGCTTTAATACCGCGATCATCGATTGTTTTACTTTTAGAATCGTATAACGCTCTCATTTTGTATCCTTTGTTATTTCTTCATTGCTTCATCAACAGCATTGCGAACAAACTCAACTTTTGGCCCATAAACAATATGGACATGGTTCGCTGCAGGAATAAAGAATGCTGTACAACCTGATTCCAACATTAACTCTTTATCAATTTGATTTACTTCACCGATATCGACACGGAGTCTAGTAATACAGTTATCAACGTTACGAATATTTTGTTTTCCGCCTAAAGCGCGAATTAAGATCTCCGCAATTTCGCCATAACGCTTCTCTTTAATAAGCGTATTTTTCATATTGCTTGATTCTTCACGACCCGGTGTTTTGATATCAAACTTAATAATGGCCCAGTAGAAAATGAAGTAAGTGACAACCGCCAGACCTAAACCAATAATCACTAAGTAGATCCAGTTGGTATGTTCATAGAGCAGACCAAAGATGGTGAAGTCAAATACCGTACCTCGGATATAGCCAATCGCCACGCCAGCAAAAGAGAGTAAAACCGCACCAATACCAACAATAATGGCGTAAATCAGATATAAAAGTGGCGCAATAAACACAAAGGTAAATTCAAGTGGCTCAGTGACGTTACCTAACATGGCGGTTAATACCATGGTCACCAACATAGATTTAACTTCTGCGCGATTCTCTTTTTTCGACGTTCTATAAATTGCTAAGGCAATTGCTGGGAATAAGAACAGAGTGACCAGCATTTGTTGTTGTGCCATAAAACGCGTTAAGCTTGGCATCATTGACCAATATTCACTACTTGGCCCTTGGTTAAACAGCACTTCTGTCATGGCAGGAACAACACCCACATAGGTTTGTCCATCAATAACGTAAGAGCCACCTGCTTCGGTAAATCTAAACAACACGTTCCATACATGGTGTAAACCAAATGGAATAAACAGTCGCTCTCCCCCTGCTGTAAAGAATGGCCCGACAGGACTCAGGAAGACTGCGGAAAGTTTTGTTAATCCCATCACCAAGACTTCCCAGATAAAGGGTAGTAATGCCCCTACGCCAATCATTAATCCCACCATAATAATGGCAACGGATTTTTTACCGGAGAAGAAGGCAAAAGCGGTAGGAAGTTCAAGGTTATAGAATTTATCTGTCGCCCAAGCGGCAATTAATCCGGTGATAATCCCCCCTGCGGCACTGATATTCATGGTTTGAATACCTAACACCTTGATCTGCCCCACTTGAGTCATTACGGCAGGATCAGCGAGTTTCCCCGTCAAAACGAGCCAAATATTAATGGTGCTAATCAAGGTTAAATAGCCGACAACGGAGGCAAACACGGCGATCCCCTTGTCTTTATGGCTCATACCATAAGCCACCCCCATAGCAAATAGCAGTGGAATATTATCAAACACGACCCCTGCAATAGAGCGGATGCTCACTAATAATGCATTGACTGTTTCATTCCCCAGGAAAGGAAAGCGTGCAATCATATAAGACTGAACTAAAGCGCCACTGATACCCAGTATCATACCGATAGGCGCTAAAACACCGATTGGCAGGAGTAGGGTCCTACCAAAGCGCTGTATGGATTCGCTGAATTTTTTCTTGGCCATATTTTTTCCTTATGACTTCTCGAATATAGAAAAATGACAAAAGTACTCTAGCATTGAGTTATCTATAAAATGAATGGCGGGCTAGTTTTAAATATTATCTTAGGTCATTTATTATGACCTAGGTCTTTTAAATTAAAAAATAATTTAATAAATAATAAATTTTTGAAGATAGAATGTTCTATTATTAATAAATAGCCCATTAAAGAGATATTGAACAAATTGAAAATAAAAGTGTTTTTAAAATAAATTGTTATTTTAGCTTAAAACACATTAAATTTATTAATATAGTAAAGAATAAGGCCGTGAAAAAGTTAATCTTGAAGAGATAATTCTGAGACTAAAAAATAATGTTTAAAGTAAATTTTCTATTTCATTTATTAACAAATCAACCAAAATAAAAAAACCAATTCGTGACTTGGTATCATCTTTTTTCGTATCATGATTATCCGCGAAACAAAATAGCGTATGCGTCGCATAACTGGTTAACTCATTGGTATTAAAGGCTGTCATACTGATAATGTTTGCCTCTTTTAACTGCACAATTTTTGCCGTTTCAATGATCTTTTTAGTTCCCCCTGAAAGAGAGATAAAAATAACCGTGTCATCTTCATTCACTAAACGTGTAAATGAATCTGATAAGTTATAATCATTAATAAAAAAGCAATGCAGGCCCAGTGCAAACAATAAGTGTTCAAGATAATAACCGACTGCTTTACTTGTTCCCCTTGCCACAATAAAAATATTACGAGAATGGCGCAGGGTTTTAGCACACTCTTTAATTTGCTCTTCATTGATGAGGGTAAAGCTTTTATTAATATTCTTCTCTAGTTGTTTTTTATAAGATGAGTGATCACTCTTTTCTATTTTATTACGCGAAAGAATATAATTATTAATTTGAAACTTTAGCTCTTTAAAGCCACTAAAACCTAACTTCTGCGATAAATTAATAATTACCGTTTTTGATACAAAGGTTTTAGCGACTAAATCATTAATATTTAAATAGGGGATATCGGCGATATTATCGGTAAGATACTTTAATACTTTCTTTTCACTGACGGTTAAATTGTCATAATTTTTTAAAAAATCCAGCATATCTCACCTAATCAATTAATAATCATGATAAAACAATCAGTTAAGCATATTACACTCTACTGCATAATATGCTTAATCACAAAGGTGATCCATTGCACTATTGAGTTAAAAACAGATGCGCATTATCTCAATTAAGCCTTAATCACTTTGACTGTTGCATCAATATCGACTTCATCATCAGTAAAGGTTAATACTTTGCCGTGATAAGTAATGATATCAATTTTTTTCAAAGTACGCGTTTGATCTGCTGCCGACTCAGATTTAGGCTTAATACTGTTCATTAGCATACCAACCGATAATATTGTATTTTCTTTATCAATATGCGTTTTAACGGGTACTTGTTCGCTATAAACACGATAAGACTTAATTGACGTTAACTTAACGCGCTCTCCGGCAATAAAGATATATTTACTGTCTGGGATCACTTTTACTGCATAGGCTGATAACCCTTTCATATTGGTCGTGGGTTCAAACGTGACTATTGCATCTTTTTTAATAAGATCAGGGTTGGCAACCTTAATCACATGAAAATAGCGATTATCCCCATTTTCATCTTTGATAAATCCAAAACCTTTATCTTCAAACCATTTTGTGATTGTTCCATTCATTGCCATTACCGCCTACATGATCATTATTACTCAATTTTCTCTATGCAGTATAAAGCACAATCTGCATTCAGACTATGCCTTTGCCTATTAGTCTTTAAATTGAGTAAATAAGCATATTATGGTTTGAGTCGCCAATCGGCTGAAATTTAGCTATGATCAGTGCACTTTTGTGATCAGGATAATTTGATGTCGACGATTATTGATACCTTTATTGCCCCCATTTGCCATGACAAGATTGAATATCTTTATCAAGATGAACATCTACTGGTAATAAACAAACCATCAGGTTTACTAAGCCTTTCAGGTAAAAACCCGCAAAATATCGATTCTGTTCATTATCGCTTAGTACCATTGTTTCCCGAGTGCACCTTAGTTCATCGTTTAGACTTTGGCACATCGGGGGTGATGGTTATTGCCCTGAATAAAGCGATTAACCGTGCACTTTGTCAACAATTTAGCCAGCGCACCGTCACTAAAGCTTATGACGCCCTATTATGTGGTCATTTGCAACATGATAGTGGTGTTATAGAAGCGGCTATCGCGAAAGATCCACAACACTTTCCACGTATGTCGATTAGCACCACACAAGGCAAAGCTGCGCGCTCTTACTATCAAGTTATCGAACGGTTTTATCAGACTCTGGCTGATGGCACTCGATTACCTTTAACGCGCGTGCGACTCACGCCGGAAACAGGCAGAACACATCAATTGCGTATCCATTGCCAATATATAGGGCACCCTATTTTAGGGTGTGATTTGTATGGTGGCCTATTATTATCAGGAACAGAGCATACCCCACGGCTAATGTTGCATGCCTGTGAGTTACATTTTATTCACCCTGTTAGTGAGCAACCGATGGATATTTATCTACCTTCACCGTTTTAATATCAAGCCACCCTTAAAATCACCACATTAAATCGTCTGGCACTTTAAAATCAGCATAAGGATCATCTTCGTCTTGTTCTGCTTGGCTTAATGTGTTGTTTAATAAGATACAATCTGCATCTCTTTGCATGATTTTATCTGCCACACTCGCAGGAATAATGGCATATTCACTGTTTCCGGCGCTATCAATCACTAAACGTGCAATAGCTAAACGACCATTAATTAATTGAGATTGTGTTACTTTATCCACCTCAAGCGTTTTAATCACATTATTATCGGTAAATTTAAAATCAATATCGCCCTTAGCAGGGGTAATTCTATTCATCTCAATAAGTTGTTTAACTTGCGCTTTATACTCTTTTAATAAGGTTGCTTGTTTTTGCTGTTCACTGAGTTGTTTATCACGCTCAAGCTGTAAACGTTTCTTTTCTTCTACAGCCTCTTTCGCTTCTCTGGCCTGAACCCGCGATTTTTTCGCCGTTCTTTGTACTTTAGCCATTTTCTTATTTGTCACTAATCCCGCTTTTAGCATCTGCTCTTGTAAGGTAAGTTTTGCCATTTTTATGCCTAATTTTGCTCAATAATGCCCGAAATTATACCTGTAATTTTTAAGACTGCATCTCGTTACAACAACGCAAATTATCATAATAACACTCATAACCATATCGATGTTATTTGCTGAGTAAGCGTTGTGTTAATCACATTGGCTCCCTTAATGCATTAGGGTATATTGAGAAGTAACCAAAAAACTTTCTCTATCATTTATAACAGGCAAAATAAACCATGGCTGTGATCCCCAAAAACTATGCAAAACTAGAAAGCGGTTACCGCGAAAAGGCGCTAAAACTCTACCCTTGGGTTTGTGGACGTTGTGCTCGTGAATTTGTCTATTCAAATCTGCGTGAATTAACCGTTCATCATATTGATCACGACCACACCAATAATCCCGAAGATGGCAGTAACTGGGAGTTACTGTGTCTGTATTGTCATGATCATGAGCACTCAAAATACACAGAAGCAGAAGAGTATGGCTCTACCGTTGTTGCAGGGGAAGATGCCCAAGATGATGTTGGGCAAGCAACCTATAACCCTTTTGCTGATTTAAAAGCGATGCTGAATAAGAAAAAGTGATCTAATCGTTATCACGACTGAGAAATAAATCAGATACTGCAGTGTGTTAATCTATTATAGAACGTTAATACACTGCCAATAATTCATATCCCCCGCTACTCTATATATTAGTAAAACTATTATTTTTATCTTATCGATAACTGACTATCGCGCTATCAGAAATGTTGAAATTGTTTAAATTTATATATTGGTATTATCAAGTCAATCTAGAGGTAACAACGCCGATGCGTTTTATCGATTGAGGAGGAGATAGCTAAGAAAAGAGCTTCACTTAATGCAAAATCATAAATAGAAATTTATTCCTGTTATATAGCTAATATCATACCCACAATCATTCTTATAGGTGACTCGGACACTGGCCATGATCATCATGGCCAATACGCTTTAAAGTCATATCATTACTCACAATTCCCTATAGAGTAATATTTATCAAAGATAACAATATACTTACGACTTTTTTGACTTATGCGCAGATCTTTAATTTGTTGATTGGGTAATAAATAAAATACATAAGGCTCTGAGTCATCATCACCATCACAATTTTGATGTAACAAAACCCTAAAATAAGTATTGCCTGTATTTTTTAATATTCCTTGGTTAATATTTAAATCATATTTGAAATCTGGATCTTTAGGTCTAACAACAAAATAGGTTTCTAAACTTACTGTGGGGTAGAACAGTGGTTGTTTTTTTTGCCCTTCATCATTTCTTATATCAAGTGGCGTTTCACTAATAATAATTTTATAATAACGTTCTTTCTCATCCGCCTCTCCTCGATAGAAAATTTTAAAAAATTCCTGCTCCCCGGGTAATAGAATTTTTTTAAGGGGAGTAAAAAGAATTTCTCCATTCTGAATAGGTGTGCCCTGCTCTTGATAACCCGGCCTATCAATTTGGTAAACACTAAATGTATATAAATTGGTTTTTTTAGTATCATTAATATAGGGCTTAGAAAAGAAGGGTTCCCCCGACTCCATAGAGGAAATATCTGCACTAATATAAAGTGCATATGCATGGTGATAAAAGAAGACTAACAACATCCCGCAAAGTATTTTAAACCAAGATATTAGTTTCATATTAAAATTTCAGTATTCGTTATAATAGAAAGCGACTTAAATAAAAAACCAGTACGTTCTTATCAGTCGCCATAACATAAAAATAATCAACTTTAGTTAATATCAGGCCCAGTCCATATAGCCTTAACCGTTACCGTTCCACTGGCTGAGACTGTTCCTAGCCAATCAATACCATCCAAAGTGAAAAATGAGTTAGCATCATTCATTGGAAAAGATAAATCTAGGTTCGTTCTATAAAAAGAGCCTAAGTCTTCATCAGGTCTATCCCATGGTGTTTCTGTCCATAACGCATTTTTTAATGAAATTTCATGACTATCACAACTCGCTCTATATTTTGCATCCGTGCCATCACTATTTTTAAATGAGAGATAAGCCGGAAAAGGCACATTAAGTCGGTTATCACTGGAGGAGAATAAACAATAGGATTGCCCTTTTAATGTTGTTTGTGGTCCTTCTACAGATGCAGTAATAGAGTCTGCTTGTCTAGGGCCACTGGTGGTAACAATATAATTAAACTCAATGGGTGGCTCTTCATTACCCACTTTTCCCGTTTTAGATTGATGAGGGTTAAAATCAGCAGGAATAATGCTTATGCCATAATCTCTCGGTTTCAGAATAAGTGTATTTGAGGGGGTGAACTCATAATACCCAGATTGAGGCACTGCTGTATTGGTAAATGAAAAGGTAAAAAAGTCTTGGCTATTTTTAAAGTCGACATTACTAGAGACGAGTCTTTTTAAAAAGGTATTAGATAAAAAGATAGAAACATTTTTATTATTAACTTTAAAATAATAATTAGCGGGGTATGTTGTATTATAATTATACCAGTTATTACTGCCATCATCGGGGCCAATTTTTATTGTATTTGCCGCTGGCGTAAAAGGGATCAGTGTATTATTAATTTTTAAATTAAGCCTAATATTGGTAAATATATCCCCAGTAGTTTCATGATCAATCACCTGACAAATAATACCATTTTGGTTTGATACAATACCCACTCGGCAAAACTGAGAGCCTAAGCCAATCGTGGGATTACCGTTACTATCAATAAATATTTCTTGTAAAGCACCTGTTGAAGTTAACGTGATATGCCCTGACTTAGTGATATTGAATTCATGTGATGCAAGCATTCTGCCGCCGATACTTTGGCAAGATTCGCCTTTGCTTGGATCATAGTCTGTTTTTGTCATACAGGCTCTATAACTATATGTCTCTATAGTGCCTACAGGTAATTGGCGAAAATACAGGTATGCCGAATCACTAAATATTCCCCGAGCATAAGCCGATTCACCGTTAGTATTCGTCTGTACTATTTTATAAGCCCCGTCTTTACCTATATATTGCGCAGGCCAATAGCCACTATCATCTGTACAATAACGCCTCATACATCGGTTACCCACAAATGGCTTATCTATTTGAGAATTTTCTAGCCAAATATCGACATATTGATTGGCCTGAATGGATGTATTGGTATACCCCATATAACCTAAACTGAGCTGTGAAGATTTTGAATAACGCGTATATTTATTGGCACCCGAAAAACGCGGATCGGTTGTTCTTGGGGTAATAAAATATTCATTATCTACATTATTCTCAATAAAAACGTAACTATTAGTTACCGTAGCGGCTTGACTGGTTGTAGACAGCGATAAATTTAAAAGACAAGGTGCTACGAGTAAAAAAAATATTTTGCTATTCATAATAAAGTTCTCGTTATCTTTTTACGAAACTAGACTGAGGTTGACAAGTTACCTCTCCGACCCACATTGCTCCTTGTGCCCCTTTAAGATCTAAGTCTGCTTCACAGATTGTTTGCTGATCTTCTTGTAGTAACGAGATCACCGGATAACGGACATCTACATCCATTGAAAACTCACCATTTTGATCTGTTTTAGTTCGACCAATATGGTTTCGAATTGAAGCATATTTTAAAAGTTCACCATTAGGGGATTTCAGACGTCCGAAAACCGTGACTAATTGCCTCACTTCCGGTTGATAAAAGGCAATATTTCCTGGATACAATGTGACGGATTTATTTCGGCCAGAAATAATGTCAAAGCTGTCTTTCGATTTGCCATCATTCATTAATTGGATGTCATAATCTGAATAAGGAGATAATGGAATAAAGGTATTTTTTCCACTAATCGGGTAATTTTGCCCGTTAACTTTAGCGAGCATACTGCTACTACCTTTAATGTCTGAATTGATAATAATGCCAGATTTACCTTGTTGACCACTGGGTGTGATCATCCCTTCACTATAAGCTATAGAGCCACGAGAAGTTAAATTACCATTGAGTCGTTTATTATCAGGGCGATTAATGGTCACCGTACCAGAATTATACTTCGTATCATAAGAAGCGTAACCTAGTGTTGAGAAGTCAGATTCACCATTATCTTTATCATGTACTAACTTAGAAACAGAAACGCCCGCATTAGTGATCACGGAGTTTTCAAAATTCTTATTCACATAAATATTGGCTTTTACATTGCCATTGGTTGAAGAGATCCCAGTACTTAACCACGTTGAAAGAGGTAAAGAGAAATCAAGATTAATAAATTTTTCATTAGTGCTATTTTGATTATCATAATGATAACGCTGAACCCCAGCTCTTAATCCTACCGTGCCATAACGTCCCGAAAATAATGTATTTGCATATTCATAATTAATAGAATCACTACCAACTCGCTTATCTTTGGTATTGCTGATAGTAAATGAACCCGTTCTATCCATTATCTTATCGAAATTAATAGTTCCTCCATAAGAGTAACTGTCAGCCTCATATAGCGGTAAATCACCTCTTACGATAGTTTTCTCTTTAGATGCCCATAATGAACCATAGCCTTCTGGGATATTAATAGAAAGCGTACTAATATTACGGTGACTACCATGATTCTCTAACATTCCTTGCCAAGCAATAGAAAGATAGTTATTTACCGCTACACTGATATTCGTCTCCTGTACAATAAATTTATCAAATCCATAGTTAGACATTTGAAAACGAATACCGGATAACACAGGAAAGTTATAAGCAAAAGAGCTACCGATTAAATAACTTTTTTCGGGAGTTTGGTTATAAGCGCCACCCTCTTTGATATAATGACGTTTATCAAAATCAATATAGCCACCATAAATTTCCCAATTTAATTGGTCAAAATTACCGTTAGCGGTGCCAAAAGACTTATTAATGGTTTGATGTTGTGTTGTCACTACCTTGCCATCAATAACGGTTTCAATCGTTACTTCATAAATACCATAAGGCAACATGCTGGTATCAACTTCAAAATTACCCATCGGGAAATTTTGAATATTTAATAATTTACCTTGGCGATAAATACGAACTTCACCTGGACTATTTAAAAAAGCATAAATCGGAGTTAATGATTGCTGTTTATTCACCACCCTACTTGATGAATTATTCCCGATTGATGCTGCATAAATTTTACTGCTGCTCAATACTGTTAAGCTGGCTAAGGACTGTAAATTCCAAGTGCTCATTAACCCGATAGCAAAACGCAATCCATTAAAATCACGTTCATACATTGCTCTATAGAGTTCAATATTAGAATTGGATTTACCTATACTGTAGGCAGATGCATTAATATTAAAATGGTGTTCAGCTTTAGCTAATAACGTGTCTAAATTAAAGTAGCTACTGGATGAATCTTGGGCGTTTTTAACACGACTTTGAAAGACGCCCAAATCATAGTTGGCCACAGCAGAAAATGAATTAACAGATGAATTTCCTAATATGGATTGTCTAGCATGTTCTTTGGGTGCAAAAGCTGACTTATCAACATCTAATGATAAATTAAATGAAGAGACATTTAATTGAAGAGCAGCATTACTATCAATAGTTATACTATTATTTTCATTAAAGATAGCATTTTTTTTATTTTCAATTTTATCAACTAATAACTGATTTAGTGTTGCGCCTTGATTATTTTCGATTAATTGAATACTTGATAGTTTTATTTTATCATTATCGATAACAATAATCGCATCTGCAATTTTCTTTTCACTTTGGTTTTGTTTATTTGCATCATTAAGTCGTAAGAAAACGGGCACCGACATACCTTCCTCTAAAGCATTAACAAATGCCGGAGGAATAATATATCCGCCTACTTTAATTCTTTTTATTTCATTAGCATTAATCGTATTCGAAAAAATAATACCTAATATTGATAAAGCGATAATACTCTTACGCATGATTTAGCCCATTCTTTATTTTTTATTTGACAACAATGAACTCTCCTTTGTGCCAAATGCCTACGCTAGATTTTTTATTTGTGAGATCGACAAGTTGTAATTTAACGGCTAAATGTGGCATAAGGTAATAACGCTCGCGACACATCCCCTCCACACCATATTGTTGTTTTTCTGCTAGACAAGGGCCTGAAGCCACAACACGAAATGAACTATTACCGATATTAGAAACTTTATTATCATGATACTGATAATTAAAATTCTCAATTCTGGGTGCAACCACTAAAATTGTACTAATAGTTGCAGATGTTGTTGCTGTCGCTGATTTTGAGCTTTGTGTTATACCATTTTCAGCAATAGGATCATCTTTCCAATTTAATCGATAATAACGCTCTTTATCATCCTTAGGCCCTTGATAAATAATTTTAAATACATCACTTGCATGACCGGGAAGAATCAGATTAGCCGGTGTTGATAAAATTTCATTGGGATCAGTAACCGGAATAACTTTCCCATTTTCAAGTGGTGAGTCTAATTTTTCTATTGTCAAATTGACTAATCTTGCCGTATTTACTGTATTTTCAATTTCTTTAGCAAGAGTACTTTCATCAGAAGATATTATCTCTGTTATATTACCTACATTTACTGCAAAACTATTTTTTAATGGAAACCACAATAATAAAAAAAGGATTAATTTTATCTTATTCATAATAGTCAGTTTCTAAAAATAAATAACGATAAAGATATTACTTCCCTATAGTATCTTTATCGTAATATCAATTAGCCAATAAAGGAGAATTAAGGTTCTGGATTAGGTTTAACGGTAGAAAAGTCACCATCCCAAGTGGCAGTAAATTGCACTTTTACATCACCATCCCAGACACCATCAGCCAGTGATTTAAAATCGGCTGTTGCTCCTGCTGCTTGTGCACTGGCAATTACAAAAGTGAATTCACCACGATCTGTAGCGCGCTCAGAGCCATTGTAAATACCATCAGCAGCTAAATTATCTAAACCTGAGGTTAACCCTTTTGATGTATCAATTAACACGACATCAGTTGTTTTAGAAAGGTCTTCCCCATTCCATTTAACACCAACTGTTAATGTTGAATCATCAGTTGTTCTTGCTAACGTATTAGCAATCAGTTTTGATGATAATTTAAAATCGGTTGCGCCAGATTGGCCTTGAATAGCAATATCAAATGCACCATTTTGTTGGTTAAATGATTTTTGGCCTTCAGCATAATTAAAAGTCAGACTTTTTAATGGAGTGACAACTAACATACTGGTTGTATCTTTAATTGCAGTTGCTTGCCAAG
The DNA here is from genome assembly GCF_963886535.1 of Proteus sp. G2675. Classification (NCBI taxonomy): domain Bacteria; kingdom Pseudomonadati; phylum Pseudomonadota; class Gammaproteobacteria; order Enterobacterales; family Morganellaceae; genus Proteus; species Proteus sp. G2675. The sequence continues at coordinate 46,159 of NZ_CAWPCB010000009.1, read as the reverse complement.
TCGCGGTTGCTTGTGCAACACGAGTATCTGCATTAGCAGCCGTAGCAAAAGAAGCAGCAATAATTGTTGATAGCATCACCGATGCTATTTTTTTATTTAACATATTATTCTCTCTAATTTTGATTTATAAAAAACAATTACATAGTATAAAAAACACCTTTAATTGTGCTTTTTATAAAATATAATTAATAAAATAATTGCAATGATAATTATTTTATGTGATTTATTAATTTTTAATGTGATTAAAAGTTATTTATGAAGTTTTTTGTTTGACAACCTTTCCATAAAATATATTTCTTTTTATTATCGACTTTGTTTATTTCTCTCTCATCGGAAAATTCATTTTCAAGATATTTAAATACATCTACCCATTTTTTATCTAAAATTAATAAAAAATTTGCTAATTGATCAACGGTAATTGCAGTAGCTCCTATTTCATATCGTGAAATTTGTTGTTGGCTAACATTCATTAATCTTGCCAACTGCTTTCCTGTCATATTTTTTTCTTTACGTGCTTTTCTTAAAAAAATACCAACATGACCACTAATCATATTAGATTTCATTAATTACACTCCAATAGAAAATTGTTAACTAAACATTTCATTTAAATCAATCATAAATATATAAAAATAAGAGTAAAAACGTTTATACCGATCGAAGTTAGTTAACTTAATAGCTATAACCTATCAAATATTGGTTATTGATCGATTTAATTTATTAGCTTACGCAAATAATTTGTATTTAAAAGAAAAGATTTTTATTAATTATATGATAATTAAATAAATTAAGTCTTTAATTAAAAAATAATTTAAAAAATATATTTTTTATAGAATTGCAGAAAAATAAAGAATAATGCATTATTGATATAGCCTAATTGATATATTTGATCATATACATTTACAATTTGTTACATAATTCATCAAATAGCGATTTAAGTACTAATAATTAGAGTACTATAATACTCTGATAAAAGCGCATTTCTGGTTGAATATCCTGTAATCATATTCATAAAGAACACTTAAACCCAAAAATAGCACTTAATCAAAGAATTAGTATCAATATATTTGTAAAGTAATCACATGATTTTAAATATCTTTTTTAATTCTATTAATACTAATATAAAGTGTAAAAACACATTTTAATGAAAATAGAGATCAATTTTAATAAGTAATTATAATTACAGATTGATTAGATTATTGATTTAGATCAATAATAGCATTCTGTTATTATATTTTTATTAATCTTTAACGGTAATTAAATGCCTAAGAAGTTATTTTAATAAAAATAATATATATAATTATGCAAAAATATTTTTCTTTGCATTAATAATATGGCAAGAAGTTTATCAATATATCGATACCATTTATCGAAAGATGCATTATCTTTTTTCTGAGAAACTTAAAAACTGATCTAGCTTAGTATCCTAATCTTGTAAAAAAACTTGCTTACAGCGCAGCGCTTGGTCTTCAGCAAAATCCAGCCACATATTGACGATACGGTTTAATTCTTTCAGCTCATTTTCACGTAGATAATTCTTCGCAGTGTTACGAACTTCATCCGACTTATACGAACATGTACGAGTATGCTTACTTTTCGTATTTCTACCTAATAGTGTCTACTTCCCTATCACTATGAAAGACTAAGCTTTTTTGGACTGGTGTAAGTTATACGCTTTTATCAAGGCTTTACTGACTAAATCTGCCGTCATTCGTTTTAGGTCACATCCCCCATATACTTAGGTAGGCGCGTGAGAATTAAAATTTTGATTGAGCAAATTATCGGCTACGGCATCACTGTATTTAGGCTTTGTGGTAACTTTGTAAGTAACATGCGACGACTAGACCAAGCTGAGCCATTAGATTTTGAACGCCATAAGCACTCATGCTGAAGTCCTCTTTGCATAAGCGTTTAGTTGACGTTCTATAACCTAAGCTATTTCGACTCTGCTCAAAGATAGCTTTGGCTCTGCGGTACAGGCTAAGTTGTTCTGCGGAGATCAATTTTGCTTGGTGTTTAAGCCAAGCGTAGTAGGCAGAACGACTGATTTTCATTAACTTACAGAGCTTCAGCACGGGAAACAGTGAAGATAATTTCTTAATCGTTTTAAACGTTACTTGGTTTCCTTTAGCAGGGGGACGCTGGCTTTTTTAGGATCTCTTTCTCCATCCTAAGTTCTTTATTTTCTTTTCGAAGCCTTAATAGCTCGGCTCTCTCATCAGCATTCAAGCTGCTACCTGATTGTTCAGCGTCGAATTTTGCTTTCCAGTTATAAAGTAATTTATTGGTGATCCCTAAAGCAGCTGCCGCTTTTGAGACGCTATAACCTTGTTCGATAACTAATGCGACCGCTTCTTGCTTAAACTCAGTAGTATAAACTCTGTTTGTGTGTTTTTTCATTTAACATCTCAATAATTGGATTATATTCCATTATTAAAGTGCCCTGTTTGATTAAAGCAGATCAATGCCAATCACAAGCTGATTTTGTGTTCTTTGCCAGAATGAATATAATGATAGCAAGCATTACTTAACTTATAGTGATGTCATCTATAGAATTGAAAAATTAAATATTTTAATGAGTGAATTTTTATCAAAAAACACCTTATTTCACCCGTAAATTTATTTATATGGTAGAAACAATTCTAGGGAAATAACGTAACTAGCATGAAAAAAAATTTCCATTGAATAGCATTATGTACTCAAAAATTTAACTAACTCACCAACTCCATTGGCAAGTCTATAATGTTATTCCCAAAAATGAACATCTATTTTTCTTAAAAAGAATATATTTAAAACACAAAGATAAACCATAATCAACAAATAATAGAAATAATTAGATCAACTAAACTAGACTTAGTAATATGTTTTGCACATGTCCCTGTAGCATTTTCATTTATCCAGTCACTACGGTGTTTTGACCAATATTTAATAAATTTTTCTCTATCATTTTTTCTTTTAAATCTAATAGCAAAAACACAATCCGAAATAACAGCACTCCCCTGAAAGAGATAGTTTGTTTTTCCTAAAACTCGTGTGCCTACTCGAGATATGATAATATCACCAGCTATTCCAAAACGGTAATTTTTCGAAATTTCTGACTCATCGAAAGTTATCTTATTCATATCAGAATTCATATTTGTAGTATGAATATAATTACAACTTAAGCTTCTACACAACTTTCCAGACAAATTTCCTCTAATAATTTCAAAACTATTAATAATTTTTTTATTATATGATTTTTTTTTATTTTCATATAAATTATCGATATTACTAAAGTATTCCGAATCAATTATTGATTGTGAATCAATTTTCACATGGTAATACTTATATACTTCATTAACAGCTTCCTTCTTTAAAATAAGAATAAAAGCTTTTGCCTCAGTTTGTCTGAACGACTTATGTTTACATTCAATCAAATATTGAAGTTTAAAATTATGAAACAAAGACTTTCTTATTTTTTGATATCTAATTCCTTTTACAATAAGCTCAGGAACAATAATAGCTAAAATACCATCATTTTTTATATGAAACATATTAATGGCTAAAAAAAACAACTCTGCACGAATTTTTTCTTTAGTTGAAAATTCCTTTCCAAATATATTAGAAATATAGTTATTAATATTTTTAGTTGTTTTGATTATCTGAAATGGTGGATTGCATACAGCTAAATCGAACTTCTGACCATTCAGAAGATTGCTACACTCTTGACTTGTAGCATCTATACAATAATGCTTGTCTTGAGGAAAATTTTTTTTTAGTAATGAATGATTTGTAGGATCAATATCTATAGTTGTACAGAGAATCGAAGGCCATCTCGCTTTTAGTGCAACCAGTAGAGCTCCTTCTCCTGCACTAAGCTCTAAGCAAGTCCTAGGCTCCGATAGCGTGATAAATCTTGAGAGTAGATCACTAATGCTTTTACTAGTATAGTATTGGTTAAAATCGGTCACGTGTTTTTATAAGCTTCATGTGTACAAACCTACAGTATTTTACTGTATTTTCCCTAAAAGGTAAAGGAGCCACCTCAAATGTCTGATACTTTAAATCTAAGCCTTTTTGATGAAGCTGAATATGAGGAACGAGCAGATTATATTGAAAAAGATAATCTTATTAAATGGACGGCAACAAGTAAGCATTTTGACAATATACAAAAAAAATTAATTCAAGTTGGAGCCAAGCTAATTGTGGGGCCTAGAGGAGCAGGCAAAACCCACCAAATGAGATGTGCTTATTTTAAATGCAGAAAAGATTCCTCTCGCCCACTACCTTTATATGTATCATTCAATCATTACTTAAGATTAGAAACATATCTACATGATAACTCGAATGCCATTGATATTTTTCATTCTTGGGTTTTAGCAAAAATAATAGTATCCTGTTCTAAAGAGTATAATATACATATAAATAACATATCTTTTGATTTGGATTTTTTAGAAAGATTCATTTCTGATGTAGAAAAACAGAAATATAATGAGTCATACTCAGTTATCTTATCTGAATTAAGTATCACTTTAGTGCAAGAACTGATTGAAAGTGCAATTGAAGAAAATGACAGAAAAAGGGCTGTTGTTTTTTTAGATGATGCCGCTTTAACATTTACAAATGACTATATGATAGAATTCTTTGACATATTTAGAAGTCTAAAAACTATAAAAATATCACCTAAAGCATCTGTATATCCAGGAACAACACAATATGGTCCTCGTTTTCATGTTGGGCAAGACGCGGAACGAGTTGATATTTGGATGAATGTTGAAGATCAAGATTATTTACAGTTTATGGATGCAATTGTTGCAACTAGATTTGGTAATAGTTTAGATATTGACAAGGATATTAGAGAGTTGCTTATGTATGCAGCTTTTGGTATACCTCGTACATATATCATGTACTTAAGGTCATATATCGATTCTGATAGAAAAAGCCTACAATCAAAGTTTAACTCTATTCTTTCAGAGAAGTGCACCAATATACTAAATGAATATCGCTCTATTGCAAAAAAAATGCCTCAGTACAATAGAATTATTGAAACTGGCGATGAAATGATTTCTGAAATTGTAAAGACAATTAAATTATTTAATCATAAAAAAATTGATGAATCCCCTAATAATTATAAAAAAAATATAGTTATTGGAATCGAAGATATTGATATAAAAGCAGAGCGCATGATTAAATTTCTTATTGAAGCAGGTATTCTTTACTCTGAAGAAGATATTTCTCATGGTACAGATCGAAAAATTAAGCGATTTATCCCTCATCTTGCGTTACTAATAAAAGAGAGGGTATTTACCAAAAGCAAAGGATTTAATGCCAGTACATTACTAAATATATTAAAAGGCCCATCAGAAAAACATCCTGTCAGGAAAAAATTTACTAAACTTCTAAATGAAAATAAAATAAATAATATTTCTTTAGACTTACCTCCTTGCGATAACTGTAAAGCCCCAAGAATTGCAGAAGGGCAAAGATACTGCCATATCTGTGGAATGCAATTGGTTGAAAGTTCCACATTCAAAAATTGTATGTCAACTAAACTTATTGAATTACCATTCACTGATTTCCAAAAACGAGTTATAGGAAAAACAAGATACCAAACAATTGAAGATGTTTTAACATCCGATAATTCTGCTGTTGAATTAAGAAAGGTTAAAGGTGTAGGTGACAAATACGCAGCTAAAATTATTATGAAGATCAATGAATGGACAAATGAGTTTCTATACTAATGACTAAGAAAATAAAAAAAATTTTTAAATTTAATATCTCTGGTGTTAGAGCTACATCAAGTATTAAGTCATTAACTTTTTTTGATGACTCTTATTCAGAACCAGAAAAATCACCAATTGATATATTCCATGATAAGAAAACTAGTAATATAAAATTACTGGGGGCAGGGTTATTTTCTACTGAAACACAACAATTTTTTCCACTCGCAACATCGTTAAATAGTGAATGGTACCAACTAGCAAACTTAGTCATCTTAGGGCTAGTATCGAGCGTGGAAACATACTTTAGAAGTGTTATTAGAAAATTACTCATCATAGATGAGCATTCTAAACGACATAGCTATTCATCAACTGTAACTTATGGTGCAGCACTACATCACCAAAAAACTCTTCTTCCAGAAGCTTTACTAGAGAATGCATCATTCACATCATCAACTAATATAGTAAAAAGCCTAAATACCTTTTTAGATATTAATTTAGGGGGGTATAGCAAAATACCTTCTCTTAATTCAGCTTTCATTGATTATGACACAGTCTGCAATCTACGTCATTGTGTTGTCCATCGTTCTGGGCATTTAGGGTCTAATAATGCTCTTTCTCTAGGATTAGATGAATATTGTAAATTTTTGGAGAAACCAATATCTGTTGATTTTCATGGCATTCAAGAGATTGCGGTGGTATGTGATACATTAGTGAAAGAAATTAATGACAAGCTGTTTCTAGAGATTATATCGAGAACGGTAAAAAAATTTGATTGGAGCGGTGACTTAAGGAAAGATAAAAACCTATTTAAACCATATTTTGATTTATTCTCCCCCTCCTTAACTAACACACCCAACATTCTTCGCTCATGCTATTATGACTTTATCTCTTGCCATGATATAAAAGTATGAAATAGTTTTTGCGATAATTGCCATCTTTATACACATAAAGATGGCATAGTTATGAAAGTCTGGACTTCGGTTGATATCAAGAGACTGGAAAGTGGCTTAATAACTGATCATTAAGGGATTGATTGAGTTTTGGGAGGTGTATTGAACTTAAGTGGCGGAAGATCACAGGAGTCGAACCTGCCAAGGACCGCTGGCGGCCCCATCTGGATTTGAAGTCCAGCCGCCCCACCGGGGACGATGATCTTCCATATAGGATTATTTGTATGAAATAACGTGATGATTATACGCTGAAATAAAATCATTCCCAAGTGCACTAAATCAATAAAACCTCTTTCAAAGAAAATAATCCCGCTTTTGAGTAAAAAAAACTGATAATTAACGCGATACTATTGAACTTATGCACTTTCATCCTCATCTTATTACCTATGACGAATAAACTCAGTGATGTATGCCATGTCACTGTAAACCCAGATACAGGATGTTTTTTATGTCAAATCCATTACTTAGCACAACGGGATTACCTGCATTTTCCCAGATAGAACCAAAACACGTTGTACCTGCCGTTAAAGAAGTTTTAGCTAATTATCGTGCAATCGTAGAAAAACTTCTCGCTGACAACACCGCTTTTAGTTGGGATAATCTTTGCCAACCGTTAGCCGAAGCAGGTGATAAACTTTCTCGTGTTTGGTCTCCTGTTAGCCATTTAAACTCCGTTAAAAATAGCGCTGAATTACGCGAAGCTTACGAGCAAAGCTTACCTTTACTGTCTGAGTTCAGTACTTGGATGGGTCAGCACGAAGGATTATATCAAGCCTATAAATCTATCAAAGAAAGCGCTGATTTTGCCTTACTGACTCAACCTCAAAAAAAAGCCGTTGAGAATGCGTTACGTGACTTTGAATTATCCGGTATCGGTTTACCAAAAGAGAAACAACAGCGTTTTGGTGAAATCAGTGCACGCCTATCAGAACTGAGCGCCAAATTTGGTAATAATGTGTTAGATGCGACCATGGGGTGGTCTAAACTTATCACCGATGAAAGTGAACTTGCCGGTATGCCACAAAGCGCCATTGATGCAGCCAAAGCAATGGCACAAGCAAAAGAGCAACAAGGTTATCTATTAACGCTCGATATGCCAAGCTATCTACCTGTTATGACCTATGCTGATAATCGTGAGCTTAGAAAAGAGATGAGTATTGCTTATAGCACTCGCGCCTCTGATCAAGGCCCTAATGCAGGTCAATGGGATAATAGTGAAGTGATGGCGGAAATTTTAGCATTACGCCATGAGTTAGCTCAGTTGCTCCGTTTTAAAAATTATGCCGAAAAATCACTTGCCACTAAGATGGCAGAATCACCAGAACAAGTACTTAATTTCTTAACTGATTTAGCCTCTCGAGCTCATCCTCAAGGTGAAAAAGAGCTGGCTGAATTAACGCACTTTGCCAAAACACATTATGGTGTGGAGAAACTAGAGCCTTGGGATCTGGCTTACTACAGCGAAAAACAAAAACAACATCTATTCTCCATTGATGACGAACAGTTACGTCCTTACTTCCCAGAGCACCGTGCATTAAGTGGCTTATTCGAAGTGGTTCACCGTATCTATGGTTTAACGGCTAAAGAGCGTCATGATATCGACACTTGGCACGATGATGTACGTTTCTTTGAATTATATGATGAAAGCAACACATTGCGCGGTAGCTTCTATCTTGATTTATACGCTCGTGAACATAAACGCGGTGGTGCTTGGATGGATGATTGCATTGGTAGAATGCGTCATGCTGATGGCACACTACAAAATCCTGTCGCCTATCTTACCTGCAACTTTAATAAACCAGTAGGTGATAAACCCGCACTCTTCACCCATAACGAAGTAACCACGCTATTCCATGAGTTTGGTCATGGTTTACACCACATGCTAACGCAAATTGATACCGCTGATGTATCAGGTATTAATGGCGTACCATGGGATGCGGTTGAGTTACCAAGCCAATTTATGGAAAACTGGTGCTGGGAGCCAGAAGCGTTAGCCTTTATTTCTGGCCATTATGAAACTGGCGAGCCATTACCGCAGGCTATGCTTGATAATATGCTCAAAGCAAAAAATTATCAGTCTGCGATGTTTGTATTACGCCAACTAGAATTTGGTCTGTTTGATTTCCGCCTACACGCTGAATATGATCCGGCTAAAGGTGCTCGTATCATGGAAATACTAAATAGCGTAAAAGAGAAAGTCTCGGTAGTACCTGCAACACCTTGGGCGCGATTCCCTCATGCCTTTAGCCATATTTTTGCCGGTGGTTATGCAGCAGGTTATTACAGCTATTTATGGGCTGATGTACTGGCAGCTGATGCCTTCTCTCGCTTCTCTGAAGAGGGCATTTTTAATCGCCAAACAGGTCAATCATTCCTTGATAATATTTTAACCCGTGGTGGTTCAGAAGAGCCAATGGAGCTGTTCAAACGCTTCCGTGGTCGTGAGCCGAAACTTGATGCTATGCTCAAAGGCTACGGCATTAAAGGATGATATGTGAATATCTGTTTACTTTGTAAAGAAGGCGCTGATAACAGCGCCTTATCTGCTTTAGCGCAACGTTGGGGATTAATTCACGACGCCACACAAACTATGGCGTTAGTCTTAACGCCCACTCACCTTGAATTGCGTAAACAAGATGAGCCTAAACTTGATGGGATCTACGTGGATTTTGTCGCGGGTACTATGGCTCATCGTCGTAAATTTGGCGGTGGTCGTGGTGAAGCGGTAGCAAAAGCAGTAGGTATTAAAAAGGATTATCTACCCGATGTGGTTGATGCAACAGCAGGATTAGGCCGTGATGCCTTTGTATTAGCCTCTATTGGTTGTAACGTAAGAATGGTTGAACGTCATCCTGTGGTGGCTGCATTACTTGAAGATGGCTTGAAACGCGCTTATCTCGATGCGGATATTGGTGAGTGGATGCAACAGCGTATGAAGCTCATTTATGCTTCATCTGCACAGGCACTCACGCAAATCAGCCCTGCACCCGATGTGGTCTATCTTGATCCTATGTATCCCCATAAAACCAAAAGCGCATTAGTGAAAAAAGAGATGCGGGTATTCCAATCTCTTGTCGGTGCGGATGAAGATGCTGATGCATTATTAGCACCAGCCATGGCACTGGCTAAAAAACGAGTGGTTGTTAAGCGTCCTGATTATGCTGAACCGTTAAATAATCAACCCGCACATGCAAGTGTCACCACCAAAAATCACCGTTTTGATATCTATCCTTGTATCTAACCATAGATACCCCATAGAGGGGCGTGTCTCCCCCTCTTTTCCCGTAACTTTTTAATTATAATATCGCTATCTATTGAATAGTATATCCACCATCAATCACCAGATTATGGCCATTGATCATATCCGCTGCAGCGCTTGCTAAAAATACAGCCGCGGCAGCAATCTCTTCTGGCTCAGCAAATCGCCTTGCAGGTATTTGCGCTTTCATCTGTTCACCTTTTTCACCTTCCCAAGCCTTTTTACCTAAATCGGTCATCACAATAGTAGGGGATATCGCATTGATTTGTAGGCCTTTGGGTCCCCACTCTAACGCCATCACCTTTGTCATATTGATAATGGCGGCTTTACTTGCACAATAGGCAATATGTTCTGGTAAAGCGATAATACCTGCTTGAGAGGCGAGATTAATTATCTTACCTTGCCCGCGTTGTAGCATATGCTGCCCCACTTGCTGACACAGTAAAAAAGTCCCCGTTAAATTAACTGATAAGGTTTTATTCCAATCTTCAAGAGATAACGATTCGGCGGGAGCTAAAGCGACAATACCCGCACAATTAACAAGAATATCAATGCGATCAAACTCTTCAATGACTGAATGTACCGCTTGTTTTACGGACTCTTCACTTGAAACATCACACCAGATCCCCACCGCACTATTTAAACGATGCGCCACTTGCTCAACCTGCTCTGATCTATCCAACAAAGCGACTTTAGCCCCTTTTTCGATAAACATCTGTGCGATAGATAAGCCAATTCCAGCCGCACCACCAGTAATAACAGCCACTTTATTCGAGAGAGTAAAATCAATTTGCGTAGCCATATAACCTCCAGCTTAAAAATAAATAGTCACTCTTTTAAGCATAGCAGATGAAAATTAGGCCTAAGGGGGAAGAGAAAATGATTGAAACGGTCAGAGCGAGCGCTATGCACTCGCACTAACTTAAAGAATTACAGCACGCCTTGCGCTAACATTGCATCAGCAACTTTAACAAAACCTGCAATATTGGCCCCTTGAATATAATTAGTTTGTTTACCCTCACCGCCATAGTTTACACAAGCGTGATGAATATCCAGCATAATATGATGTAAGCGAGCATCAACTTTCTCAGCTTTCCAACTCAAGCGTGCTGCATTTTGCGCCATTTCTAACCCCGAAGTTGCTACCCCTCCAGCGTTAGCGGCTTTACCCGGTGCAAACAAGACTCCCGCCTCAATAAAAGCATCGGTTGCCGCAATGGTCGTTGGCATATTTGCGCCTTCGGCAACAGCTTTAACACCGTTTTTAATTAACACTTTTGCGGCGTCTAAATCTAATTCATTTTGTGTAGCACAAGGTAGTGCAATATCAACAGCGACAGCCCAAGGCTGTTGCCCTTCAAGATAAGTTAAACCAAACTCTTTGGCGTACTCTTCAATACGACCATAATTATTTTTAATTTCAGTTAAGCGAGCCAGTTTTTCGGTTGTAAATCCAGCTTCGTCCACCACGGTTCCGCCAGAATCTGAAGCCGTGACCACTTTCGCCCCCAGCTCAAGGCATTTTTCAATGGTAAATTGTGCCACATTGCCAGCACCAGAAACGGCTACACGCATTCCCTCAAGGGACATACCGTGACGTTTAAGCATTGCGTTAGTAAAATAGACTAAACCGTACCCTGTGGCTTCTGGACGGATCAAACTGCCACCAAATGATAAACCTTTACCCGTAAAGACACATTCATTGCTATTCGAGAGCTTTTTCATCATTCCAGCCATAAAGCCAACTTCCCTTGCTCCCACACCAATATCTCCCGCGGGGACATCAGTATCAGCCCCTAAATGACGATAGAGCTCAGTCATTAACGCCTGACAAAAACGCATCACCTCTGCGTGGCTTCTCCCCTTGGGATTAAAATCAGATCCCCCTTTAGCGCCTCCCATCGGCAGTGTTGTCAGTGCATTTTTAAAGGTTTGTTCAAAACCTAAAAATTTTAGAATAGAGAGGTTTACCGATGGATGAAAACGCATTCCACCTTTGTAGGGACCAATAGCAGAGTTAAATTGTACTCGCCATGCGCGATTAACTTGAACTTGTCCTTTATCATCTAACCAACAGACGCGAAACTGAATAATACGTTCAGGCTCAACTAAGCGCTCAAGTAATGATTGTTCACGATATTGTGGATTTTTCTCTAAAAAAGGCCACAGAGTGGTAAAAACTTCACGTACCGCCTGATGGTATTCAGGTTGATGAGCGTTATATTTTTCTACCTCTTCTAAAAACGAAGATAATGAGCCAGATCTATTCATTCAGCTATTCCTTTTTATGTAATGTGATGTTGGCATAACCTCATTTATTCGGAATATTTTTGGGATTTATGTGAGGTTGATATTGTTTTGCCTATTGAATATATCATTAAAATGCATTCCTACTTCAAGACATTTTTTTTATAATTAGACAAAAAAAAAAGCTTGACCTCACTAAAGGCTAATAAAATCAGGATTTTTGGACAAAAAAATACCTGCATAAGCAGGCATTTTTTTTGCTTAAATAATCAGTTGATTACTCTTCATCATCTTTCAGAGGAACAATTAACATATCAACATGAACGGTATTAATTAGTTGACGTGCTGATGACATCAATTTGCTCCAGAAATCTTGGTGATGACCACAAACCACTAAGTCCATATCGTATTTTTTAATCGCATCAACAAGAACTTGGCCTAAATCCCCGCTACCACTGAGTGTTTCTTGGATCTCATAACCTGAGTTATCAGAGAGATCTTTTAGTGCATTACGTGTTTCATCAGTGATGCGTTGTTGCATATCACCAAGGTTAACATCAATTAAACCGGTATACAGATCAGAGTAGTTAACATCAACGTGAATTAAGGAAACTTTGGCATTATAGGGTTTTGCCATAGATACAGCTTTCTGCACCAAGACGTTGCTCTCAGGGGATAAATCAACTGCAACTAGAATATGCTTATAAGCCATCGTAAACTCCTTCCATAAGCTGATTAATCGGTCGGAAAGGCTATTACGCCTATATCCTTTACATTAAATATAACGTTTTATGATGAAAGTTAGATGTTGCCTTGATCACAACTTAGTGCAAATACCATCAAAGAAAGCATCTATCGGTAACAACAATATACACCATTTTAAATAAGTGAGGAGTCGTTCTTCGACAATATCCACATATTAATGTGAATAATGCACAAAGCACAATAAAAACACCCTATTAGAGTTATTTTTTAATCATTTTTTTGAAAAAGCGAACAACTTGAACAACTCGCTTTTATTTCTTGCTTAATATCACCTAGACTTAAATAAGAGAAAAATTAACCTTTCCATGTAAATGCAAAAGGTTTTCTCATCTCAGAATCAGCTATTCTAGGGAGGGGATTATGTTTAGTGTCATTGTTATCTTTTGGGCGTTGTGTATTCTTTGCCTGATTAATATGATGCGTTATTTCTCATCAATTCGGGTATTACTCACCATATTGCGCCAATCTGATCCATTACTTTACCAATCTGTCGATGGGAATGGATTTTTCACTATGCATGGTCAATTTTCAAAACAGTTAAGACTTATTCGATATATAAATCAACGCCAATATACTAACCACCATGATCCTGAAGTGATTATGCGTTGTGAACGGATTTATCGACAATTCTACCTAGTAAGTCGCTTTTGTATTCTTGCTGTAGCAAGCTTGATCGCCATGATTATTTGGTAGGTTTTATAGGGATAAAAAAACGGTGACGAGTTAGTCACCGTTTCTCAATACTATTAGGATGCTTATTATTATCAGCTATTCACCAGCAGTGAAAGTGAAATCCAATAAAGCACACCGGATAAAGCAATACTCACTGGTAATGTTAAGATCCAGGCCAGCGCAATATTTTTCACGGTTTTGGTCTGCACCCCACCACCATCAACAATCATCGTACCTGCAACCGCAGATGATAACACTTGTGTTGTTGATACTGGCATACCTGTATAACTTGCTACACCGATAGAAACTGCAGCAGTTACCTGAGCAGAAACACCTTGCGCATAAGTCATACCTTTTTTACCAATCTTCTCACCGATAGTTACCGCAACGCGTTTCCAACCTACCATTGTCCCGATAGAGAGCGCTAAAGCCACAGAGATAATGATCCAAATTGGTGCATATTCCACTGTATTTAGCAGGTCACGACTCAATGTTTTTAAGAACCGTGCATCTTGGGCGCTAGTTTCTGGTAGTTTAGCAACTTCCGTAGCTGTATCAGCAATACACATCAGTAAGCGACGCATTTGAGCACGCTGGTCTGCACTCAGCTCATCATAAGAGCTAATACCAGACAACATTTGTTCTGTTTGATTGAGAACAATTGGCGTTCTTGCGCTATTACAATGAAAATCCGTGTCGTTAGGATCAGCTTGTGCTGATACTACCGGGGTATTTTCAATCGCATGTTGTAGAGCTGGTTGATGCTTCTCATAATACTGTTGTAAGTGTACAACGGCATCATGAGTTTTAGTGATATCGTATCCGCTAGCATTCATATTGACGACAAACCCTGCTGGGGCGACACCAATTAAAACTAACATGATAAGACCAATACCTTTCTGACCATCATTCGCACCATGTGAGAAACTCACCCCTACCGCAGATAAAATCAGCGCGGTACGAGTCCAAAATGGTGGTTTGCGTTTACCATCTTTTTTCTCACGTTCGGCAGGGGTTAGGTGGATACGACGACGTTTTTTCGTGCCACTCCAATAGCGACGTAACAAGAAAATCATCGCGCCAGCAATCACCAAGCCAATAATTGGGGAAAGGATAAGAGAAAGGAAGATACTGATCATTTTAGGTATGTTTAATGCATCAACGATTGACGAGTCTGTCACGATAGCATTTGTTAAACCAATACCAATGATAGCACCTATCAGCGTATGTGAACTGGATGCTGGAATACCGAAATACCATGTACCTAAGTTCCAGATAATGGCAGCTAACAGCAACGAAAAAACCATGGCAAGGCCATGAGCCGAGCTCACATTTAGCAGAAGATCTGTCGGTAATAAGTGAACAATAGCGTAAGCCACGCTCAATCCACCGAGCAAAACTCCAAGGAAGTTAAATACACCCGCCATCACGACCGCAAATTGCGCACGCATAGCACGAGTATAAATAACAGTTGCTACCGCATTTGCGGTATCATGAAAGCCATTAATGGCTTCATAAAATAGCACGAAAATCAGTGCTAAAACCAACATTAAACCTGTATGAAATTCCAGGTCAGTAAACAAATGTAGCATAGACGTTAAGCCAGTTAGTTGGACATGAACGCGGCGCATTATCAGCGACAAATGCGAACGGTGGAAGCGAAATTTAACCTTTTTTTGATTTGATAACCAAGGAAAATGACGGGTTTTTAAGATAATTCCTTATATATCATTTAATTAATAAACATAAAAAAAAAGTAAATTTCTGATAAATTTTTTGCTTGCAAATACGAATTTAGGTGAAAAATACAGATTTCTCCATATAATTTTACAAAATACTCTGATTTTACACGAAGATCACTGATTAAGTAGTCAGAGACAACCAAGAACGAGACATCATTGTGGGATCATTCGATACAGTTATTATAGGTGCAGGGGCCGCTGGGCTTTTTTGTGCCTCTTTAGCAGGACAAGCGGGATTATCTGTTTTAGTTTTAGATAATGGCAAAAAAGCCGGCAGAAAAATTTTAATGTCTGGTGGTGGACGTTGCAATTTTACCAATATGTATATCGAGCCATCAGCTTACTTATCCGATAATCCTCATTTTTGTAAGTCAGCACTTGCTCGCTATACACAATGGGATTTTATCGAGTTAGTACAAAAGCACCATATTGCTTACCACGAAAAGACGTTAGGGCAATTATTTTGTGATGATTCTGCCCAGCAAATTGTTGATTTATTACTCGCAGAGTGCCATGAAGGAAAAGTAAGTATTCGCTTACGTAGTGAGGTGACTCAAATAGAGAAAACCGCCGAAGGCTTTACTCTTTTGGTAGGAGAGAAAACAATAACCGCCTCCTCTGTAGTGATTGCCAGCGGAGGACTTTCAATGCCCGGTTTAGGTGCCACCCCTTTTGGCTATAAAATTGCGCAACAATTTGGCCTTAATGTATTGCCCACTCGTGCAGGCTTAGTCCCTTTTACATTACACAAGCCACAACTTGAACAACTCAGCCCGCTCTCTGGTGTGGCGATCCCTGCTATTGTCACCGCTGAAAATGGCACCCAATTTAAAGAGAATATTCTTTTTACTCATCGTGGGCTTTCCGGTCCTGCTATTTTACAAATCTCTAGTTATTGGCATCCGGGAGAGAATGTGAGCATTAACTTACTTCCTGACACGGATTTGGAAGGCTATTTACAAGAAAAACGACAAGCACAGCCAAATCAATTATTAAAAAATACACTTTCTCGCCTACTACCGAAGCGTTTTATAGAGATAATGATTGAAAATAATCAACTGCCTGATACCTCACTGGCTCAACTTAGCAATGAACGTATTACACAAATAACGACGTTGCTACAAGCATGGCTTGTTTTACCTAATGGTACAGAAGGTTATCGCACTGCAGAAGTCACCCTAGGTGGTGTTGATACCCGTAATCTCTCCTCTAAAACGATGGAAGCGACAAAGATAACAGGTCTCTATTTTATTGGTGAAGTGGTTGATGTCACAGGTTGGTTAGGAGGATATAACTTCCAATGGGCATGGAGCTCTGCTTATGCCTGTGCCCAAGCATTGATCTCTCGACACATGACTAAGTAGGCGCGTTATTTTTATAAATAACCACACAAAGTATAGGCTAACTTATTGGTTATAATAATTTTTTTAAAAACAAAATAAAATAACTCGTTAATCAGTGAGTTAACGAAATTGGCATTATTTTTTCTGTTTTGATTAAAAAAAACACTTTACAAATGATAGTGAGAACCATTATCATTAAGTCACTTTCAGATGCACCACCTTCAGGGTCATATGAAAGAACGACATTGCTCACATTGCTTCCAGTGTTTTACTTTAGCCAGCCGGGTGCTGGCTTTTTCTTTTCTAGCGTTTGTTCGATTGTTTTATTTTTTCTTATTCAAATTATTTGGATCCTCAGATTAAATTCCTCCGCTTTTTTACTTAGCTTAATTGCGTAAACTGTGTTCAACAACTTCAGAGAAGGAAACACATTATGATTTATTTACGCAAAGCAAATGAAAGAGGCCACGCTAATCATGGTTGGCTAGATAGCTGGCATACCTTCTCTTTCGCAAGCTATTACGATGCTAACTTTATGGGATTTTCCGCCTTACGCGTCATTAATGAAGATAGAGTGATGCCCGGTGAGGGTTTTGGTACCCATCCTCATAAAGATATGGAAATTTTAACCTATGTGCTTGAAGGTAATATTGAGCATAAAGATAGTATGGGTAATAAAGAAAATGTACCCGCCGGTGAATTTCAAATAATGAGCGCAGGTACAGGTATCACTCATTCCGAGTACAACCCAAATAGTGATAAAGGCCTGCATTTTTATCAAATTTGGATCATGCCTGATACCACCGGTATTACACCACGTTACGATCAACGTCGTTTTAATACCACAGAGAGTAAACAGCTTATTTTGTCACCAGATGCACGTGATGGCTCGTTAAAAGTGTTCCAAGATATGACGCTGTGGCGTTGGAACCTAAAAAAAGGAGAAGAGGCACAATATCAGCCAGAAGCAGGAAGAAATGTTTGGTTGCAAGTCGTTAAAGGAAAGATAGCAATTAATGACATTATTGCGACCACCAGTGATGGCATCGCCATCGCGAATGAAGATATTATCTATTTCGTTGGTGATGAAGACAGTGAAGTCTTGCTGTTTGACTTACCTCCTGTAACAGCATAGTTGGGCTACCAACCTAAAGCCACTTTTTCTCAAACAATTTATTTCACTTTGTTTTCTTGTTAACTCCCTGAGATGTCTTTCATCTCAGGGAATTTTTTATCAATAAAACCAATAACTAGCGTTTAGGGCCCACTTTTGTTAACGCTTGCCCTACTGGCGTATCAGTATATTTATCAAAGTTTTTCACAAAGCGATCAGCAAGATCGTCCGCTTTAACATCCCATTGTGCTTTATCCGCATAGGTGTCTCGAGGATCTAAAATTTCGCTATTAACGCCAGGAAGCGCTGTTGGGATCGCCAAATTAAATACAGGCAGAGTTTGAGTCTCCGCTTTATCAATATCACCATTTAAAATGGCATCAATTATCGCTCGAGTATCTTTAATTGAAATACGTTTGCCCGTACCATTCCAGCCCGTATTCACTAAGTAAGCTTGTGCTCCACAAGCCTGCATACGTTTTACTAGCACTTGAGCATATTGTGTTGGATGGAGTGATAAAAATGCTGCCCCAAAACACGCAGAGAACGTCGGTGTTGGCTCTGTCACACCACGCTCTGTTCCAGCAAGTTTCGCAGTAAAGCCTGATAAGAAGTGATATTGAGTTTGCTCGGGTGTTAAACGAGCTACCGGAGGTAGCACCCCAAAGGCATCGGCGGTTAAGAAAATAACTTTTTTAGCATGACCCGCTTTCGATACCGGTTTGACAATATTATCAATATGATAGATTGGATAAGATACACGGGTATTTTCTGTTTTTGAGCCGTCATCAAAATCAACACTACCATCTGCTAATACCACGACATTTTCTAATAAGGCATCACGTTTAATGGCACCGTAAATATCTGGCTCAGCTTCTTTTGATAGATGGATAGTTTTAGCGTAACAACCTCCTTCAAAGTTGAATACACCATCATCATCCCAGCCATGTTCATCATCACCAATCAGTTTACGCTTAGGATCTGTTGATAATGTCGTTTTACCTGTCCCTGACAAACCAAAGAAAATGGCTACATCACCACTTTCGCCAACGTTTGCCGAACAGTGCATAGAAGCAATACCTTTTAATGGCAGGAAGTAGTTCATCATAGAGAACATACCTTTTTTCATCTCTCCGCCATACCAAGTACCACCAATTAACTGAATGCGTTCAGTTAAGTTGAAAGCAACGAAATTTTCAGAGTTTAATCCCTGCGCTTTCCAATTTGGATTGGTACATTTAGCACCGTTCATCACAATAAAATCAGGTGTAAAATTTTCTAACTCTTCTTGCGTAGGGCGAATAAACATATTCTTAACAAAATGCGCCTGCCAAGCCACTTCGGTGATAAAACGCACTTTTAATCGCGTATCTGCATTAGCACCACAAAAGGCATCAACGACAAACAAACGTTTGCCTGATAGCTGCTCAGTAACTAATGATTTTAAATCAGCCCATACTTGCGGTGAGAGTGGTTTATTATCATTTTTACCTTTGCCCTGATCAGCCCACCACACAGTATCACGAGTAACATCATCACGAACAATGTATTTATCTTTCGGAGAACGTCCAGTAAAAATCCCCGTATCAACAGCAATAGCGCCTAACGAGGTTAATGTGCCTTTCTCATAACCTGTTAATCCTGGCTTAGTTTCTTCTTCAAATAATAAGTCATAGCTAGGGTTATAAATGACTTCACTAATGTCATGAATACCGTACTGCTCGAGATCCTTAGGGGTAAGACCTTTAACGTTCATAGTTTTGCTCCTGATAAATAGGCTTTTCTATGAGCATTATTAAGGTGTTACAACTAATTAACAGCGATTGTTATCAATATTTTGAAAATTTATATTTTTTTTATGTTAATAACGAGAACTAATGCACAAATCTACAGAAAAATTGTTGAATAAAAAAGGACGCAAAATAGCGTCCTTTAGGGTGATTTACGTTGCTAAATCGAATCAGTGCAAATTAGAGCTAGATAATTTATTGATATTATTAATATCTTCTTCAGTGAAGATATAATGAGCACCGCAATATTCACACTCCATATCAATTTTACCCTGTTCTTGTAACAGATGAGCTACATCTTCTTTAGATAATGTTACTAATGTATCTTCACAACGTTTACGAGAGCACGTGCAATGGAACGCTATCGGCTGTGGATCATATAATGTCACATTTTCTTCATGATATAAGCGATGTAAAATCTCTTTAGTATCAAGTGTAAACAGCTCTTGAGCCTTAATGGTGTGCGTAAGTTGTGTTAATAGCTCAAAGTGTTCTGCTGTCTCATCAGCACTATGTTCTGCACTCGCAGGTAAGGCTTGTAATAACATACCTGCACCCGCCGCTTTTCCATCTTGCAGACCTGTGCGGATAAAGACACGGGTAGGTAACTGCTCTGATTGATTAAAGTAGTTATCAATACAAGCTTCTATCGTTTCACCATCCAACGCTACAATACCTTGGTAACGCTCACCTTTTTTAGGTGTGATGGTAATAACCATAAAGCCATTGCCCATCATCTCTTTTAAGCTGCTACCGGCTTTAACATCATCACTAAAACGTGCAACACCGCGCATCTGTTGTTCATTATTGCCGTTAATAACCACTAATCGTACTGGGCCATCACCTTGTAATTGAACGGTAATATCACCATCAAATTTCAGCGTAGCTGTTAACAAACTTGTCGCGACCAATAAATCACCTAACAGGTGTTGAACTGGCTCAGGATAATGATGATTTTCAAGTATTGATTGATAGGTTTCCGTTACGGTAACTAATTCACCACGTACCGCACTTTTTTCAAATAAAAAGCGTGATAAAGCGTCTTTTTTAGACATAATCTTCTCTCATTGCTGGGGAGCGGTTTAATCCGATCCTGGTAAATTTGTCTGTTTCAAGCGAAGTAAGGTGCGTCTTTCCTTTTTATCAGGTCGACGTTCGGGATGAGGCATCGTTAACGCATTCATTTTTCTTGCTAGAGCGATTTTTTCTCTCTTGGCAATACTCTCTGGTGTTTCACAATAGAGCAATTGTGCTTGGGCCGCCCCTAGGCGCTGTGCACTCACCATTAAGACTGTAACTGTCCGTTCATCATTACCTTGTCGTAAGCGTATTTCAGCCCCAACTTCAACATTTTTACTTGGCTTGCCTCGCACACCATTGTAATGGACTTTACCCCCTTCAATCATAGTGCGAGCAATGGCACGCGTTTTATAAAAACGTGCAGCCCAAAGCCATTTATCTAAACGGACAGCGCTTTCTTGCGATGGTTGACTCATCCCTTTCTCTCCTTAACTTCAACTTCTTCATGAAGGCGATAGAGTAAACACATTGCCTTCCACAACAAGGAACTTACTGAGGAGGGCGATAAAAACAGTGCTCGTAATATTGACTGATTTTATGCATGCGTTGATTATTTTGTCGCCGGCGCCGGATGATAAAAAATAAATTCAGGATCAAAAATCCAATAGCAAAGAATAATAATAACGTATTACCGATATAATATAACAGGGTCATTGAGTCAGGCATGCTATGCAAAAAGATTTGTAACGTGCCATTCGCATCAATTACCATCCCCGTTATTACACCTCCAGTATTAAAAGGTGTGTGTAATAAAATATCAGATAATCGCTGTAATTCTCGCCATTGCTCTAATGGTGTAGGTTCAAATACAGAATTGGTATTTGAAGCATAATCAACGAGCTGTTTTCTTTCATCACTGATTAAAAGCACACCACCCGGTGGTGGACTATTTAACAGTATTGCGGCCTTATCTATTTCTCGGTAGATAAAAGATGATGTGGTGGTGTCAACGAGCTTTTCCAAGGCCTCAGCACTAACAGCACGTAATAAAACATTGGTTCCTGTTAATTTGCCACTTTCTGCACGTTGAACTAATGATGGCCAATCATTGACATTACTTAGGTTTACCAAGGCCATTTTAAGCCGAATACATTCATTTTCTCTCGGGCATAAATCTTGTGTTTTCAAGATAATGCCATCAAAATTATCCAAAAGATTCATGCCAGATTTAGTAATAGCTTGACCTAAGCTTGGGTTTACACGGTTGTTAGAAACGGGGTGTAGCTGCTCTTCAACCAAATATAATAATGCTGCCGCTTTTTCAATCGTACTAGATTCAGGCATTGGCATTGGGTTGCTGTTGTTCCAATAAATCCCCGAACAATCAAAAGGTGCAAATATTGTTTTATTATTCTTACTGGAAAGGTTTGGAGGCATATAACACATTCCGACACCTTTGGCCTGAATAATATCCCCTACATGCAGCTTGGCCGTTTCTAACTCCGTAAAGTTAGTCACTAAATGAGGTTCACTCTCTTTTATCCATGAAAAAGTTAACTTCATTGATAATGATAACGGTTGATAGAGATACAGCATACCTATAATAAATAGGCTACAAACAACAAAGATAATATTTTTAATGTAACGCTTATACGGATAGTTTTTTTCTTCATCATGCAATGATAAATAAGGCCCTTGCTTGATAACATGATGATTAGGATACATTTCTAAATAGGTCACCTTATCAATATCATTTTGAATAT
Organism: Proteus sp. G2675; assembly: GCF_963886535.1. NCBI lineage: Bacteria > Pseudomonadati > Pseudomonadota > Gammaproteobacteria > Enterobacterales > Morganellaceae > Proteus > Proteus sp. G2675. Next base: position 23,795 of record NZ_CAWPCB010000009.1, on the reverse strand, counting down.
AAGGTTCCCAATGTGGAGGATAAACTAAATCAATTCCCCCCAACGAAATATTTTTTACCTGCCCATGATCAAAATTACCAAACAGTCCCCAGCGTTTTAAACGCCCTTTAAAACAGTGTACTTCTTGTTTTCGTGATTTGATGATGGGTCGATAAATAAGAAACAAGCCTAAAGCAAGAAAAGTCCCTCCCGCAGCCATTATCCAAGGGAGAAAGACTTGTGGCATCATTAATGCCGTTAACCATAAGATTAACCCTAAGCAAATTAACGAGCCATTCCAAAAACCTGAAGAATGATGTAACCGATACTCTTCGTTGGTTTCTTGGCGAATATGTAATAAATGCGCCGCATCACCTTCATTTTTCTGGATAGTGGAAGTGCCATTTGACAGTATGGGTTCAGAAAGTTGTTTTAAACTTAACGCAGAAAAATGTGATTTTTCATCTTTAAGAAAATGGCCATTCACACCAATGACAATGGGGATAGAAGGAGTACAAACGACATCGAGGACATTTTCTTGTTGCAGATAAGGCACCAGTAATGGAGGAATATGGATCTCTACCGCATCAATGTAATAGCGCCAATGATTGAGCCCCTCTGATGATCCCGCAAACCGGTTAACAATATTACGCAGTGTCGTAACGACTTCACCTTTAGTGGGTATTTCAGGAAAGTTTTGTAACGAATACCCAGAAGAAAACTTAGAGGTGCCAAAATAGGACAAATAGTCACTAATTACCCCATAATCATCTTGTGTTAGTTTACGGTAAGTCGGTTTGGCGAGGGATGGAAGATGATATGAGCCATCAAGCCGCCTTCTTTTAAAGAATAGAAAGGCGGCCATTATAAATAGGCTAATCATGAAGATAGCCAATATAATGACTGATAATCTCATTTTTTCCCCATACTCATGCTGGTGTTGCTTAGTAACAATAACAAATTTGAAATGCCACCTAACATAAGGCAATTCCTATTCTTTAGTTCTATTTTTTTATTAAAATACAATGAATTATATTTGTGTTGTTGCGTTATAATTTATATATATTATCAATTTTATATCCGCCAACCATGCCATTTTCAGATAAAATAGCGCATCAATAAATAATAATACTCCCAAAAAATCAATCAATAACTGGGTTTAGTAGCGGAGTGTACTCAATTTTCACTAAAAAGCTAAATCTAATTGTTGGATTTATTTTATCATTAATGTGTTAAATTCAGGTTAATCTCTATTCCTATCAGGGGCTGTTATGAAAGAACTAAAAAAACCGAATATACTCAATATTGATAACATTGCCCGTTCTCGGTTATTTCAGATCCAATCCGTTAATCTGGAATTTAGCAACGGCGAAAAACGTATTTATGAACGAATGAAACCCGCTAACCGGGAAGCGGTAATGATAGTCCCTATCATCAATGATGACCTGATCCTTATTCGTGAATATGCTGTTGGCATCGAAAATTATGACTTTGGCTTTCCCAAAGGGGCTATTGATGCGGGTGAAACCCCATTACAAGCGGCCAATCGTGAATTAAAAGAAGAAATTGGCTACGGTGCCGGCTCTTTAACCGAGATAGCTAAACTGTCTATGGCGCCCTCCTATTTTTCCAGCAAAATGAACATTGTTATTGCTCAAGATCTCTATCCTGAACAATTAGAAGGCGATGAGCCTGAGCCGTTAGTTCAAATACGTTGGCCTATCGCCAAGATGATGGACTTATTAGATCATCCCGACTTTACCGAAGCTCGTAATGTCAGTGCACTCTTTTTAGCACAACGTTATTTGCAACAAGTTTGTCCAAAATAATAATTGGCTCGCGATATCCAGATAAAATTAAGGCCACCAAATAGGGAGGCCTTGATATCTATCGTCTCTTTTTATTAGAAAATAGCGCGTTACCACGCTTTCACCGCATCACCTTTATAAACTTCTTGCGCTTTTTGCAAAATTTCATCACTTTGGAAAACCGCGACGAGTTTTTTTAATCGTTCGTTATCTTTGTCTATGGCTCTGGCAACAATCAAATTAACATAAGGAGAATCGGTATTTTCCATAAATAAACCATCTCGTTTGGCTAATAATCCCACTTGTGAAGAGAAGTTATTATTGATGATGGAAAGGTAAATATTAGGATCACTTAACGTACGAGTTAGTTGTGGTGTATCAATTTCTGCAAATTTAAGTTTCTTAGGGTTTTCAATAATATCAAGTGTCGTTGGTAAATACCCCACCCCATCTTTTAATTTAATCAATCCTTGAGCCTGCAGTAATAATAAACTACGACCTAGGGTGGTTGCTTCATTAGAAATGGCGACGGTAGCACCATCAGGAAGCGCCTCTATATTTTTGATTTTATTTGAATAAGCTGCAATAGGAAAAATAAAGGTTTTACCTATGATTTCAAATTGATAACCACGCTCTTTGCTTTGAGCTTCATAGTAGGGTACGGTTTGGAAAGCATTCACATCAACATCATTATTACGCAAAGCTTCATTAGGTAATACGTAGTCATTAAAGGTGATCACCTTGATATCTAATCCCTGCTTTTCTTTTGCCAGCTTAACAACTTCATCCCAAATTTGCTGATCTGGCCCTGTATTTATTGCCACTTTTAACGGTTTATCACCTTCATCTGGTGAGCAAGCGGTTAAAACCAATGAAGTACAGGCCAAAAGCACCACTAATAATAATTTTCTCATCTTCTCTCCAATAATCGACCATATCACTCTTACTATTTATAACTTATTGTTATTATTAAGTTTAATGTTTTTATTATGCTATCAAGGGGAATACTTATACTATATGCCAACATGTATTTAGACATCTAGACGTTTAGATAGTTATTTATAACGGGAAAGAGTGGAGAGATCAAAATAGATTTACACACAAAACATGAAATATTTTCATGTTGGAAGATGAGATGTATCTATATCTATTTATTAGATAACAAAAAGCGGGAAAAACAATCTGTTATCCCGCTTTAGTTATTCGTTAGATCGCTATTTAATCTAACTTTTTGTTTATTATATTAATCAAAATAGCTCGTTCGATTCGCCATTATCCTCAAAGATCCGTGTACCCACTTCACTTTTTGCTTTTTCTGTTGGCTGAGTGCCTTCAATAAAATACTCTTTCATTGATGGTCCATCTCCCGCCAACTTACCGGTATTGCGATCGATTTGAACAGCAACAACGCCTTTTGGCATCGGCATCATTTGTACCGGAACACCTTCTAAAGCAACTTTCATAAAGTCATTCCAAATAGGTTGTGCCGTTTTGGCACCCGCTTCACCACCCGTTGCGGCAGTTCGCCCTAAATTGCGACTACTATCATCAAAACCAATCCATGCAGTCGCCACAATATTAGCACCATATCCAGAGAACCAAGCATCTTTAGAGCTATTGGTCGTTCCTGTCTTACCACCGATATCTTGACGTTTTAAATCTCGCAATGCACGCCATCCTGTACCAGACCATCCCGGCTCACCAACGAGATTGGTTCTTAACGCATCATGCATTAGAAACGCCAGTGGCGTACTTATCACATGAGGAGCATATGGGCTTTCTTTGACTGTTTCAGCAAGAGGAGCTTGCTCTAACTCAATATCAGGCGCCGTTTCTGCCGGTTGCGCTTGCTGAGATTGCGCGACGTTTTCCATATAATCATCAGATAATGCAATAGAGCGCGTAGTATCACCATAAATCACGGGGATATCGGTACATTCAGGACAAGCGACTTTCGGCTCAGCAGTAAAGATCACTTCACCATCAGCATTTTCAATACGCTGAATAAAATATGGCTCAATGAGATACCCACCATTTGCCATTACCGCAAAACCTCGAGCCATTTGCATTGGTGTAAATGAAGGTGAGCCTAAAGCTAATGACTCTGTTCTATCTATATTTTGATTAGGAAAACCAAAACGCAATAGATAATCTGCAGCGTAATCAACCCCCATCGCCCGCATAGCGCGCACCATAACTACGTTTTTAGATTGACCTAAACCTTGACGTAAACGAATAGGCCCTGCGTAAGTAGGTGGTGAGTTTTTAGGGCGCCAATCAGTTCCAGCTCCCGCATCCCAACGACTAATAGGTAAGTCATTTAGTAATGTCGATAATGTTAACCCTTTATCTAATGCCGCCGCATATAAGAAAGGTTTGATATTTGAACCAACTTGACGTAACGATTGAGATACGCGATTAAACTTACTCAATTCAAAATCAAAACCTCCCACCAGCGCAATAATACCGCCATTAAGTGGATCTAATGCGACAAAAGCTGCATTAACCTCAGGAAGCTGTGCTAATAACCAATCGTTTTCACTATTTTGTCGTACCCAAATTTGCTCACCAGCATGTACAACAGCATCAACTTTGCTCGGCGTGGCCCCTTGAGCCGTATCAGAAATAAATTTACGCGCCCAACGAACCGCTTTTAAATCGAGTGTTATTTTATCGCCATTTTTTAATACCACCTGAGCTTCTTTAGCATCAGCGGATAACACCACAGCGGGGATTAATGGGCCATAAGTCTGTATACCCTTTAGCTTATCGTTAATGGCTTTATCATCCCAAGGAGCTTGCCCTGCATGCCACAGCACCTCTTGAGCACCGCGATAGCCATGGCGCATATCATAATCAATAACATTATTACGTAGCGCTTGTTCAGCGGCTAATTGATCTTTGCGGATAACTGTAGTGTAAATTTTATAACCATCCGTATAGGCATTTTCGCCATAGCGCTGATACATCTCCATTCTGACCATTTCAGTCAAATAAGGCGCTGAAAAATCAATTTGTGGGGCGTGATATTTAGCCACAATAGGCTCAGCTTTAGCACTGTCATACTCTTCGCGGGTAATATAGTTCTCTTCCAACATGCGTTGTAACACTAAATTACGGCGTTTTAAGGCACGATCATACGAATAAAGTGGGTTTAGTGTCGAAGGGGCTTTAGGTAAACCTGCAATAACAGCCATCTCACTTAAGCTAAGATCATGCACACTTTTACCAAAGTAAACATATGCAGCAGCACCCACACCATAAGCGCGATTTCCTAGATAAATTTTATTGAGATAAAGTGCCAAGATCTCATCTTTAGTAAGCTCTTTCTCAATACGGATAGCCAAAAAGGCTTCTTTGATTTTACGCATTAATTTCTTCTCAGGTGTTAAGAAGAAATTACGCGCTAATTGTTGCGTGATGGTACTGGCACCTTGCGATGCTTGCCCCGATGTTAACGCAACAACAACAGCACGAGAGATGCCAATAGGGTCAATACCATGATGTTCACGAAAACGCGTATCTTCAGTGGCAATAAAGGCATTAATTAATTGCGGAGGCATCTCCTGCAAGGTAAGAGGCAAACGACGTTTTTCGCCATATTGCGCCATTAACTCTCCGTCTGCGCTAAAGACCTGCATAGGAGTTTGTAAACGAACATCTTTTAATGTCGCGACATCGGGTAGTTGAGGCTCGACATATTTATACATGCCATATATCGAGGCTGCTCCCAAAATTATGCAAGCAAAAACGAAGATGAAAAAATATTTTAAGAACTTCACCTTAAATTTCCCATGTAATGTGAATTGGGCAGTTTATAAACAAACAGTGCGTAGTATAAAGGTAACGCCTCTTGGAAAATAGGCTATTACACATTCAATAGATATGGATATCATTTATGAAAACAGATAATTATCAGATTGGTATTGAAATTAATATCAATCATATCAATGCCGTTTTAGTATTTCAGCAGAATAAGCAATGGAAGATCAATGCATTTTGGCAATTCCCTTTACCTCTTAATGATAATATAGATGATATAAATTTAAGAACTATCTTAAAACGATGGCAACAATCTCTACCGCCAATCAACCGTATTGCATTGGCATTACCCGATACAGTGGCAAGTTATCATACCATTGCCTTATCTAACCTGATTTCCCTGACACCAGCAGCCTATTATCGATTAGCACAACTCCGAGCCACATCTCATCAACAAGTCACCAAACAAGCGGTACAATTCGATTATCGGCAACATAACCAACATCTCGCCATCCATTTACATAACAAGACACTGATAGAGACTTATATTGCCTTATTCGCCAAAATAAACTTAACCATCACTGCGATTGATATTCCAGCTTGTGCGTTGCGTTATGTTGCCACACATCTCAACATATCGCCTCACAACATATTAATTTTTTGTCAAAATAATCAAATGCTTTGGGTTTGTGCAGATAAAGAGATGCCCCATTACGGTACTCTTTCTTATCAAGACCACCAAGAGCAAGAAAAACAATTACAGCAATTACTCATCAAGCATCATTGGCCACAGGAGCAATGTTATTTCTCAGGTGACAATGCAGAATACTTTCGCCAACAAATGCCTATTTGGCCAACCCAAAAAGAGCGGCTATTTATGTCTATACCGCCCAAAAAGACGCTACCTCTAATTGCCATTGGTTTAGCTTTGCGTCCTTGGGAGACAGCATGTATCAAATAAATTTTCTTCCTTGGCGTCAAGCCTTATATCGACATCAAGCACAACGGTGGCTTTATTGGAGCATGATACTCGTTGTTATTACATTCAGTGCTTGCGGTTACTACGCTTATTATTTAGTACAACAAGTAAAAACACTCTCACTTTTACAATCACAATATCAAAAACGTGAGTACTCACTACAAAAGCAATATCACAATGACCAACATGAACAGAAAATCACCCGCTTATATCAACAGCGTTATTGGCATTATTATCAACATTGGCTTCACTATTTAAGTTACCTCGCTTTCTTTCAAGCACTAGAAACACTGCTCCCTATGGAAGGTTATATCGCGCAGTTTTCTGAAAATGATGCAACATTTTCGCTTCAGGTGCGGCTCCCTTGTGAGCAGGCACTTACTTTTATATCTAAAGTTAACCAACACCCCAACCTGACATCATTAACACTCTCCTCTTTTCAACAGAGCAAACAAGATCCCCGTTACAGCGAAATAAGGTTTTCTGGTAAGTGGCAGAGTTGGCAATATCAAGTATCTCAACATAGACATAGCGAACAGGATGTCGATAACAATGAAAATAAAGACTAATTGGGTAATTTATTTCGCCCTTTTACCTTTTTGGCAAAAGGCACTCTTAAGTTTAGCCCCTTCTATAATAGTGAGTTTGTTATGTTATTTATTCAGCTTTTCGGGCTATCAGCAGGACATAACCGCGCAACAACAGCTTATTAGCCAACACCAAACGCAGATACAACAACTGCAGTCTATATTGCATTCGTCTCCTGCTATAGCCTTATTAAAAACGTTACAAAATGACTATAAACTTCCACCACAAACAGGCTCAGCCTATCAGCGTTTACAACAGATAATCGATAACCATCACTTGATACCTCATAGTTGGCAACATAGTGTCGATAATAGTTTTAAGCTACGTTTTTCACTCTCTTACTCACAATTACTAACGTTATTAGCGCATCTACATCAAGCAGGTTGCGCTCTTTCTGCACTGCTCATTTCGCCTATCCCCCCTGATTTACTCTCAGTTGAATTGAATTTAGTCGACATAACGACCCCAAATGTTCTAGCGCCTTTGAAGTCAGAGTGAAATATTATGAAAAGCGTCTTTTTTTATTTGCTGTTACTACTATCTATTTTGTGCTTTGCTGGTTTTGCTCAATCCAGAGATCCTTTTTATCCAGAACAACCTATTGATAGTAATAACACTCACCATTTCATTGATAAAACAGATAATAGTGAAACTCTTCAACACCAAAACAGCACATTACACCATCGTATCTACCCACTACAGTATGCTGATGTAACCACCGTGGCACAGCAGTTAACGAACTATGGAATTTCATTACTCAGTGATCATGGACGAATAGCCATAGATAAAGATTCAAATAGCTTATCCATTATTGATACAGAAAAAGCACATACTGAAATTTCTGATTGGTTAAAAATTAAAGAAACACCACAGCAACAGGTGCATATTACCGCACATATCATCAGTAGCAGTCAGGATGCGTTAAATGAGTTAGGAACGCAGTGGGGATTACTCAATATGAAATCGGCAAATTTAGAAGGTACATCAAACAATACTACAACACCTCATAACATAGCATCAGCACCGCTCACAGCACCTTCTCTTGCCGCATTGGCACTGCATCAAAAAACAAAAAACCCCTTACATTACATAGCCTTTAATATCGCCAGAATTAATAGTCGTCTTTTAGAATTAGAACTAAGCGCCTTAGAACAAGAGAAACAACTCGCCATCATTGCCAGTCCTCGATTAACGGCTGCACATGAAAAAACGGCATCTATCAAGCAAGGAACCGAAATTCCCTATGTCAGCAGAGATAACGACACCATCCGAGTTGAATTTAAAGAGGCTGTTTTGGGGATGGAGGTAACGCCGATCATTCAAAGAAGCAATAAAATTAGATTGCTATTAAAAATTAGTCAAAACACACCAGGTATTGCCTTAGTACAAGGAGGTAGTGAACATCTTTCAATAGATAAACAAGAAATAATGACAGAAGTTACTATTCATGATGGTGAGACTCTGATGTTAGGAGGAATATTTCAACAAAAGCAGCAACAGCATGCAGCAAAAATTCCTTTTTTATCTTCACTGCCATTACTAGGGATACTTTTTAGCCATAAGCGTGACCAACATAGTCGTCATGAATTGGTTATTTTTATTACACCCAAATTAATCTAATTTTCTTAGTGTGATTTATTTTTTTATTATAATACAAACAATTACCTTATTTCTGCCAAGATAAAACTGTAAGTTATTCATTGTTTTTTCTTATAATCTCTATTTATAGATTTGACGCTGAGGACGATTTAGCTTACAAGGGTTAGCTAATTGAGTGGGCCTGAAACATCACAACGATAATACGGATACATTTTATGCACTTCCTCTTTCTTGGAGGTAGGGCTTTTTATATGTAATATTGATCAACTGATGACAGAAAAGACAAAGTGATCAGATGCGGTTTTCCGGCTAAATTGTGTTAGAATCTCCGCATTGCCAACAAAGATAATATAATTTTTATAGGTCATATCTTGTTATGTACTGTAGGCAAAGGGATTTTTATCCTGTGTTGTCGCTTGCGACAACACGTGGTTATTTAATAGCGTTCTACTGAAAAAACTCAGTTTTAATATGAGAGTAGATACACACGTTATCAGGCGTGAATGAAATAAACACTCATAAATTTCAGTTTAGGTCCCGTCGCTGAATGAATTTGGCGGGGCGGGTTATCATTAACGAATATCTTAGTAATACCAAAAACATGGCAGAGAAACGTAATATCTTTCTGGTTGGGCCTATGGGTGCCGGCAAAAGCACTATTGGTCGTCAGTTAGCTCAACAACTTAGTATGGAATTTTATGATTCCGATCAGGAAATTGAGCGACGTACAGGTGCAGATGTAGGTTGGGTATTTGATGTAGAAGGCGAAGAAGGCTTCCGTCAACGTGAAGAAAAAATAATCAACGAACTTACTGAAAAGCAAGGCATTGTACTGGCAACAGGTGGTGGTTCGGTGAAATCAAGAGAAACCCGTAACCGACTATCAGCACGCGGTGTTGTTGTTTATTTAGAAACCAACATTGAAAAACAACTTGCTCGTACTCAGCGAGATAAAAAACGTCCTTTATTGCAAGGTGTTGAACCCGTACGTGATGTACTGGAAACCCTCGCAGAAGAGCGTAATCCTCTTTACGAAGAGATTGCTGATATCACCATTCATACTGATGATCAGAGTGCAAAAATCGTTGCAAATCAAATTATTGAATTATTAGAGAAAAACTAATAAATTCTTTAGATGAGATGAAAGTAAAGACTACTTGAAGAAGGCCGTTGCTATGGAAAAAATCACTGTGACTTTAGGTGAAAGAAGCTATCCCATTACCATTGCTTCTGGCCTTTTTCACCAGCCTGAAACCTTTTTACCTTTAAAAAAAGGGCAACAAGTGATGATTGTCACAAATGTGACACTTGCGCCGCTCTATCTAGACAAGGTAACAAACACCTTAGAACAACAAGGTGTTTTGGTTGATAGCGTGATTTTACCTGATGGGGAACAGTATAAATCCCTGACGGTAATGAATGATGTCTTTACTGCATTATTAGAAAAAAATCACAATCGAGATACAACACTGCTTGCACTAGGGGGTGGTGTTATTGGTGACTTAACAGGCTTTGCGGCTGCAAGTTATCAACGTGGTGTACGTTTTATTCAAGTTCCTACTACGTTATTATCACAGGTCGATTCTTCTGTCGGTGGAAAAACAGCAGTTAACCATCCACTGGGTAAGAATATGATTGGTGCTTTCTATCAGCCGGCATCTGTTGTTATCGATCTCGATTGTCTTGCAACGCTTCCTCCTCGTGAGTTGTCATCAGGCTTAGCGGAGGTGATTAAATATGGCATTATTTTAGATAAAGACTTCTTTATCTGGCTTGAAAACAATATTGATAAACTGATAGCGCTTGAACCTAAAGCCATGGCTTACTGTATTCGCCGTTGCTGTGAACTTAAGGCACAAGTAGTCGCAGCAGACGAAAAAGAGACGAGTGGTCTACGAGCTTTACTTAATTTAGGTCATACTTATGGTCACGCAATTGAAGCACATATGGGATATGGTGTGTGGCTACATGGTGAAGCTGTCGCTGCGGGTATGGTTATGGCGGCTAAAACCGCACAAGATTTGGGTCAATTTACTCAAGCAGAAACTCAGCGAGTGATCCAATTACTTAAAAAAGCAAATCTTCCCGTCAATGGCCCTGATGAGATGCAACCTGAAGACTATTTACCTCATATGATGCGAGATAAAAAAGTTTCCGCGGGTAAATTGCACCTTGTATTACCAAAAGGTATCGGTCAATCAGAACTACGTGCGGATATCTCTCGCGAACAAGTGTATAAAGCGATAACATCATGCATTAATGCAAATTAAGCATACCATCACCTAACGAGAGATAAACTGGAAAGTCTATTTAAGGAAAATTCTGGTTAATAATCTCAAATGTGACGTTTCAGAAAAAGCGTTTCATCCTTATACTAGAGGTAATGGCTAACTTTCGCTTTTTGACGCTCTGACGGAGGGCATAATGGACGAGTTCAAACCTGAAAATGAAATTAAGAGTGGCGATAACTCACTCAAACCTGATACTTCGGATAGACCCGAACGTCGCACTAATCGACCTCGTAATAACCCATTAAAAAATGCTCGTTTCTCTGTATCCCGTCAACAGATGATGATAGGTGTTGGGGTACTGGTTCTCATTCTTTTAATTATTGCGATAAGCTCTGCGCTGAAATCACCAGACAGTGATAAAGAAACAACGGCCTCAACAACAGGAACAGAAAAGAATATTGAACTGTCTCAGCCTTCAGTAACATCAACAGACAATCAAACATCTACACCTCAGGAGCTGACGGGTCAACAAATACAGCAGCCTACAACGCAGCCATCTCAAAATCTCCCCCCAATGATTGACTCTCAAGGTCAACGTGTTGAGATCCCAGGAGATATTGTTGATTCACTCAATCAACAACAAGCAGGTGTTAACCAAGCTGTTAATCAACAACAGCAAAATACACAAAACCAACCGACAACGCCACAAACTCCGGTGACCAAACCACAACCGGCACCAACACAAAAACCAGAGGTCAAACCTACACCAACCAAGCCGGTAACACCTCCTGCAACCACACAGACTAAGCCTGTGGCAAAACCAACCACAAAACCCGTTGCATCAGGAGCCTTATCAGCAAATAACCTAGCAGCCATTCCTGCAACAAATTATACTTTGCAGCTAAGTGGTGCGAGTCGCCAAGATACGTTAGAAGCTTTCGCTAAAAAAAATCTTAATGGAAACTACGCTATTTATAAAACCCAGCGTAATGGTAATCCTTGGTATGTACTCATCTATGGTAACTATCGTAATATAAGCGAAGCAAAACAGGCCGTGGCTTCATTACCGGCGGCTGTGCAAGCTAAAAAACCTTGGGTTAGACCTATGAAACATGTTCATCAGGATCTAAAAAAATAAGTTAACGATGTTCACCGCTGATATGCTGTCTGAAACAGAGTACAATCGGCGACTCTGAAACGATTGAGAAATTTGGACGGCATGAAAAAAAAACGCGCATTCCTAAAATGGGCTGGTGGTAAATACCCTTTGGTAGATGACATTAAGCGTCATCTACCTCAAGGTAACTGTTTAATTGAACCTTTTATGGGTGCTGGCTCTGTATTTTTAAATACAGAATATGATTCATATATTCTTGCCGATATAAATAGCGATCTCATCCATCTCTATAATACGGTAAAACTGTATCCTGAAAAATTTATGAAGGATGCTCAACTATTATTCACCCCTCAGATGAATAATGCAGAAGAGTTTTATCAACTACGACAAGACTTTAATCAATCAACAGATCCATACCAACGCAGTGTGCTTTTTCTCTACTTAAACCGTCATTGCTACAATGGATTATGCCGTTACAACTCCAAAGGTGAATATAATGTTCCTTTTGGTCGCTACAAAAAACCTTATTTTCCAGAAGACGAATTGATTTGGTTTTCAGAAAAAGCGCAAAAAGCCTTATTTGTCTGCCAAAGCTATTCATCAACCATGACAAATGCCACCAAAGGTTCTGTTGTATACTGTGATCCACCTTATGCACCGTTATCACCGACGGCAAATTTTACCTCATACCATACAAATAGCTTTAGTTTCCAAGAACAACAGCATCTAGCTCAACTTGCCTCAATGTTGGCTTACGAGAGACAGATACCCGTGTTAATATCAAATCATGAAACTGCGTTAACAAAAGAGTGGTATGTAGACGCGAAAGAGCTACATAGTGTGAAAGTCAGAAGAACAATTAGTAGCAACACACTAGGTCGTAGCAAAGTGAACGAATTACTAGCCTTATATAAATAATCGTTAACACTTCCCGACAATGGGAGTGTTGTCAGGAGAACGCGATGAAAGATTTTCTGATTGCCCCTTCTATTTTATCTGCAGATTTCGCCCGCCTTGGTGAAGATACGGAGAAAGTGCTCGCTGCAGGTGCTGATGTGGTTCATTTTGATGTAATGGATAATCACTATGTCCCTAACTTAACGTTCGGTGCACCAATTTGTAAAGCGCTACGCAACTACGGGATCACAGCACCTATTGATGTCCACTTAATGGTAAAACCGGTTGATCGTATTATTCCTGATTTTGCACAAGCAGGAGCAACCTATATTTCATTTCATGCCGAAGCCAGTGAGCATGTTGATCGCACTATTCAATTAATCAAAGATTGTGGCTGTAAAGCAGGTTTAGTCCTTAATCCTGCCACGCCTCTCAACTATCTCGATTATGTAATGGATAAATTAGATCTTATTCTTCTGATGTCAGTAAACCCTGGCTTCGGTGGTCAATCATTTATACCAAAGACACTCGATAAATTACGTCAAGTTCGCAAGATGATTGATGATGGTGGCTATGACATTCGTTTAGAAATTGATGGCGGTGTCAAAGTTGATAATATTGCCGAAATTGCTCAAGCAGGTGCGGATATGTTTGTTGCTGGCTCTGCTATTTTCAATCAGCCAGATTATAAACAGGTTATCGACAATATGCGCCGAGAATTAGATAAGGTATCGAAATGACAGAAAAAAAACTCAAAGGTATTCGTGCTATCGCTTTTGATCTTGATGGCACACTAACTGACAGCGCTGTTGGGCTAACAGAAGCCACAAACTATGCACTAAAAGCAAAAGGCTTCCCAACAGTGGATAAACACCATGTCACCATTTGGGTTGGTAATGGTGTTGATATGCTATTAAAGCGCGCACTGCACCATTGTGGTGTTAAAGATGTCACCGATACTTTATTAAAAGAGGTACGTGATCTCTTTGATGAGTGCTATGCAAACTCTGTCAAAACAGGAAGCAATCTATTTCCACACGTTAAAGAGACACTAGAAAAACTTGCTTCGTATTCTCTCTCCTTAGGCATAGTGACGAATAAACCCACTCCTTTTATCCAACCACTGTTAAAGCAATTAGGTATAGACAACGACTTCTCATTGGTGCTTGGTGGTGATGATGTAAAACAAAAAAAACCCCATCCAGCACCATTATATTTAACAATGGGCACGTTTGGTGTTAAAAAAGAAGAGCTTCTTTTTGTCGGAGATTCCCGTAACGATATTATCGCCGCTCAAGCAGCACAGTGCCCTTGTGTGGGGTTAACTTATGGTTATAACTACGGTGAACCCATTGCAGATAGCAAACCCGATTTTATACTCGACGATTTTGCTGATTTGCTCTCTATCCTTGATATTACGTCAATGACAACAGTGGAACAGAACTAACATGACGACTTCAGTAGAAAAAAAGGCTCAAAAGCCTATTGTATTCAGTGGTGCACAACCTTCTGGTGAGTTAACTATCGGGAACTATATGGGAGCACTACGTCAGTGGGTACAAATGCAAGATGACTACGATTGCATTTACTGTATCGTTGACCAACATGCCATCACTGTACGCCAAGATCCTACCGAACTGCGAAAAAGAACCTTAGATACACTGGCTCTTTATCTCGCTTGTGGCATTGATCCTGAAAAAAGCACAATTTTTGTACAATCTCATGTTCCACAACATGCACAATTAGGCTGGGCGCTAAACTGCTACACCTACTTTGGTGAATTAAGCCGTATGACCCAATTTAAAGATAAATCAGCTCGTCATGCTGAAAATATCAATGCAGGATTATTTGATTATCCCGTCTTAATGGCAGCCGATATCCTCCTTTATCAAACCAACCAAGTACCAGTTGGCATTGACCAAAAACAACATCTTGAATTAAGCCGTGATATTGCCCAACGCTTTAATGCCATCTATGGGGACATTTTCACCGTACCCGATCCTTTTATTCCAAAAGGTGGCGCACGCGTGATGGCATTACAAGATCCCTCTAAGAAAATGTCTAAATCTGATGATAACCGCAATAATGTTATCGCTTTACTTGAAGATCCCAAAGCGGCGGCGAAAAAAATAAAACGTGCTGTTACAGACTCAGAAGAGCCACCTCGCGTTGCGTATGATCTAGAAAACAAAGCTGGTGTTTCTAACTTATTAGATATTTTAGCGGGTGTAACAGGTAAAACGATCCCTGAACTCGAAGCTGAATTTGAAGGCAAAATGTACGGTCATCTAAAAGGCGCGGTTGCTGAGGCTGTATCAGATATGCTGACAAATATTCAAGAACGCTTTAACACCTTCCGTAATGATGAAGCACTATTAAATAAAATCATGAAAGAAGGTGCCGATAAGGCGAAAGCGCGCGCTCAAACAACCTTAGATAAGGTTTATGAGGCTATTGGGTTTATTGCTCACCCATAATCGTTATTATAGGCCAGATAACTGCTGGCCTATTTTCTGACTATTTCTTAAATAGCCTTCTATCAAAACTTTCAATAGTTTGTTTTTGCAATCTTAACTGCATGGTTTTACACCAACTAGCAGATAGTCCTGCCGCTGCTAATAAGCGACGATACGACTCCTCATCAAATGGCATATGAAAAGCAATAGCAATTGCTTCTTTGACCGAGATATCGCTATTTCTTGAGCGTAGAACCAAAGGATGATGACAGCCTACTTCGCCGGGACTTATCACGCGATATAACCAGCCACAAAAACCGCTATCTTGCATCAGTTGTGAAAAATCGCTGATATCAGTCACAGTGTTTAACTTATAACAAGGTGAACGAGGCTGGGTCACTTGAATTAAAGCGTCACCCCATTGATATATATCACCAATAAAAACATTCTCTTCTGTCAGACCGGTAGTCGAAATATTTTCACCAAACGCAGGAGCATTAAATAAGTCAGCCAGTTGAGGAAATTGCTCAGACCAGTAATGATAATGTTCTTGAGGATAATGGCACAAAGCACGATCAGGCCCACCATGAAACCCTTTTTCTGCTTGCTCATCACCTGCTAAGCCCAGTGATGTTAGTTTAATATGCCCATCCACCAGCCTTTTGGTGATCGCACTGGTAAATCCATTTGCAGTCGTCGTGATATTGCCAATAAAAACACTGGGGAAATAGCGCATAACTCATTGCCTCAATGAAAAAAAGTCCTTTTATAATAAAGAGAGCAGGCTAAATAAACAATGCCGACAATAATTGTCGGCATTGATAAATAGAGAGAAAAGAGAATGATAGCGATATTATGCTTTGCTCTGATAGCGTTTTTGCGCCTCATCCCAGTTAACTACAGACCAGAATGCTTTGATATAATCAGGACGACGGTTTTGATATTTCAAGTAATACGCATGTTCCCATACATCTAAGCCAATAATTGGATAGCCAGATGCACCTGCTAACTCTTCACCCATTAATGGGCTATCTTGGTTTGCGGTAGAAACAACAGCTAATTTTCCATCATCTTTTAATACTAACCATGCCCAACCTGAACCAAAACGGCTAGCTGCGGCTTTTTCAAACAACTCTTTAAATGCATCAACACTACCGAAATCACGTTCAATGGCATCTTTTAATGAACCATGTAATTGAGTGCCTAGCTTTAATCCTTTCCAGAAGAAAGTATGGTTAGAATGACCACCCGCATTGTTACGTACAAAGGTACGTTGATCAGCAGGTACTTTATGTAAATTTTTAACGAGTTCATCAATTTCTAAACCCGCTAATTCAGGCAGTTTTTCTAACGCAGTATTGGTATTGTTCACATAAGTTTGATGATGCTTAGTATGGTGAATTTCCATTGTGCGCTCATCAAAATGAGGTTCTAGCGCATCATAAGCATAAGGGAGTGCAGGTAATGTATAGCTCATATTAATCTCCAGTGCTGTTTTATATTCGATCACGCCATGTGATTTATCTCTTTATTATAGTGAAAAAAATGTTAATGAAAATCATTATCATATCCATATTATTTTTGTGGTTTTTTTATCCAACCCAGTGACATCAATTTTCACAGTATTTTATTTTAAATAAAAAGCTTATTATTGGTTTAATATTTCATAAAATACCCAAAAGGTAGATAAATTATACATAACAACCTTTAGCACTAATTGATCACGCCATGAAAAGCATTTCCATTATTTCGTGATCTTATGCGCAAAAAAGAAACAATGTCTCTTTACCCTCTTTTGTTAACGACTTTTTGACATAGTATTAACAACAGTAAGGAGAACAATTATGACAAAAATAAACCAACATCACATTCCCGCAAACATTGCAAAGCACGCCCTGATTAATAAAGAGCAATACCAAAAAGATTATGCATTATCCATCGAAAACCCTGAGGCCTTTTGGGCAGATAAAGGGAAAATTGTTGATTGGATAACCCCCTATACTATCGTGAAAAATACCTCCTTTGATCCAGGCCATGTCCGTATTCGCTGGTTTGAAGATGGGCAACTTAACATTAGCCAAAACTGTCTTGATCGCCATTTAGAAAAACGCGCGGATCAAGTTGCTATTATTTGGGAAGGTGATTCCCCTAATGAATCGAAAAGCATTACCTATCGCCAACTTCATCAAGATGTTTGTCAATTCGCCAATGTATTAAAAAAACTGGGTATCAAAAAAGGCGATGTGGTGGCTATTTATATGCCAATGGTTCCTGAAGCGGCTGTTGCGATGTTGGCTTGTACTCGTATTGGGGCTATTCATTCTGTTATTTTTGGTGGTTTCTCACCAGAAGCAGTGGCAGGGCGCATTATTGACTCTAAAGCAAAATTAGTGATCACTGCCGATGAAGGCTTACGTGCTGGTAGAGCAATCCCCTTAAAGAAAAATGTTGATGATGCCCTCACTCATGTGGATATCCCGCCTATTGAACATGTTGTGGTCTTACGTCGAACAGGGCAAACAGAACAATGGATTGAAGGACGCGATTTATGGTGGGATGAAATTGTTCAAGGCGTCAGTACAGAATGTGATGTGGAAGTCATGAACGCAGAAGATCCACTCTTTATTCTCTACACATCAGGCTCTACGGGGAAACCCAAAGGCGTGTTGCACACCACTGGCGGTTATCTTGTTTATGCCTCAATGACCTTTAAATACACCTTTGACTATCATGATGGTGAGATTTATTGGTGTACAGCGGATGTCGGTTGGGTAACTGGCCATAGCTACTTGTTATATGGCCCGCTATCAAATGGTGCCACAACAGTGATGTTTGAGGGCGTCCCCAATTACCCCTCCGTCAATCGTATGGCCCAGATTGTTGATAAACACCAAGTTAATATTCTCTATACCGCACCTACTGCGATCCGCGCATTAATGGCGGAAGGAGACAAAGCCATTGAAGGTACACAACGAACCTCTTTACGCATTTTAGGCTCAGTAGGAGAGCCTATTAACCCAGAAGCTTGGGAATGGTTTTATCAAAAAATGGGACGTAGCCAATGCCCTATTGTTGATACATGGTGGCAAACAGAAACAGGAGGTTTCATGATAACCCCATTGCCGGGAGCAATGGATCTAAAACCAGGCTCAGCGACTCGTCCATTCTTTGGTGTACAACCTGCGATTGTTGACAATATGGGGGAAATACAAGACGGTGTTTGTGAAGGTAATTTGGTGATCGTAGATTCATGGCCGGGCCAAGCAAGAACATTATTTGGCGATCATGACCGTTTTGAACAGACTTACTTTTCGACCTTTAAAGGCATGTACTTTTCAGGTGACGGTGCCCGTCGTGATGAGGACGGTGATTATTGGATAACAGGCCGTGTTGATGATGTTTTAAATATCTCTGGTCACCGTTTAGGTACCGCCGAAATTGAATCCGCACTTGTCGCCCATCCTAAAATTGCAGAAGCGGCTGTTGTTGGTATTCCCCATAATATAAAAGGACAAGCTATTTATGCTTATGTCACGCTAAATCATGGTGAAGAGCCTACGGCAGAGCTTTATACAGAAGTGCGCAATTGGGTACGTAAAGAGATAGGCCCAATAGCAACACCTGATATCCTTCATTGGACAGATGCCTTACCTAAAACACGCTCTGGGAAAATTATGCGTCGTATCTTGCGTAAAATTGCCTCTGGCGACACAACTAACCTTGGAGATACCTCAACACTCGCCGATCCAGGCGTTGTAGAAAAACTGTTAGAAGAAAAACAGTCTCTATCACTGACCATTTAAAGTGCTAGTGCTCAAATAATACAGCAGTCAATAAAACCGGAATACTACTATGCAAAGGCATTTTATGCCTTTGCAGGGCTCTCTTATCACAAATTCATGACATGCGGGGATAAACACCTCTAAATCATGTAATAAACCAAATAATTATTTTGAGGAGAACTCTGATGAATCCCAATATTTATCAAGAGATAGAAAATAACCCTCGCTTTAAAGAACTGGTTAAAAAACGTAGTCGTTTCTCATGGGGACTTTCGATTATTACACTTGTTATGTATGTCTCATTTATATTGCTGATTGCTTTTTATCCACAATGGTTAGGTACACCGCTCTATGAAGGCAGTTACATTACTCGAGGTATTCCTATCGGTATTGGCTTAATTATCGCCTCTTTTCTACTAACAGGGATTTACGTTATTAGAGCAAATACAGAGTTTGACAAATTAACGGCAGAAATTCTTGGTGAGGTAGAAAAATGAAAAATAAACACTACGCCATATCACTATTAACGTTATTATCCCCCAATGTATTAGCCGCAGCGATAACAGAAGGGGGTGAAAAACAGCCAATTAACTTCCAAGCCATTATCATGTTTCTGATCTTTGTTGGCTTAACACTGTATATTACTTACTGGGCCTCTAAACGAACACGATCACGGTCTGATTATTACACTGCGGGTGGCAAAATTACCGGATTTCAAAATGGTATGGCTATCGCTGGTGATTTTATGTCTGCCGCCTCCTTTTTAGGAATTTCAGCGTTAGTATACACTTCTGGCTATGATGGACTTATCTACTCTATTGGCTTTTTAATCGGCTGGCCAATCATTCTATTTATTATCGCTGAACGTTTGCGTAATTTAGGACGCTATACTTTTGCTGATGTTGTCTCTTACCGTTTAAGTCCAAAGCCCATTAGAACACTTTCTGCAATAGGTTCATTAGTTGTTGTTGCCCTCTATCTTATTGCTCAAATGGTAGGGGCAGGTAAATTAATCGAGCTACTTTTTGGCTTAAACTACCATATTGCGGTGATCTTAGTCGGTATTTTAATGGTTCTTTATGTCCTTTTTGGCGGCATGTTAGCCACCACTTGGGTACAAATAATCAAAGCCATTTTATTACTCGCCGGTGCAACTTTTATGGCGGTCATGGTAATGAAAGCGGCAGACTTTAACTTCAATACTTTGTTTAAAGAAGCTGTTAACGTCCATCAAAAAGGCTTTTCTATCATGAGTCCAGGAGGATTAGTTTCTGATCCTATCTCTGCATTATCCTTAGGTCTTGCCTTAATGTTTGGTACCGCAGGACTTCCCCACATTATCATGCGCTTTTTTACCGTTAGCGATGCAAAAGAGGCTCGTAAAAGTGTTTTCTATGCGACAGGTTTTATCGGTTATTTCTATATTCTTACTTTTATTATTGGTTTCGGGGCTATCTTACTCGTTAGCCCTAATCCTCTGTTCAAAGATGCCGCTGGTGCTTTAATTGGTGGCACCAATATGGCCGCTGTTCATTTAGCGGATGCTGTTGGTGGTAATTTCTTCCTTGGTTTTATTTCTGCAGTCGCTTTTGCCACTATTTTAGCCGTTGTTGCAGGATTAACTTTAGCGGGTGCATCTGCCGTTTCTCATGATTTATACGCCAATGTAATTAAAAATGGCCAAGCAGATGAACGACAAGAGCTAAAAGTTTCGAAAATAACGGTTGTTATTCTCGGCATTGTCGCCATTGGTTTAGGTATTTTATTTGAGAAACAGAATATTGCCTTTATGGTCGGTTTAGCTTTCTCTATCGCTGCAAGTTGTAATTTCCCTATTATCTTACTCTCTATGTATTGGAAGGGATTAACAACACGTGGGGCTGTCATTGGTGGCTGGTCTGGCTTAATTGTTGCCGTTACCTTAATGATCTTAGGTCCCACGATCTGGGTGAGTATTCTTGGTCATGATACACCTATTTATCCTTACGAGTACCCTGCTCTTTTCTCTATGATCATTGCCTTTATCGTTTCATGGTTATTCTCCATTACCGATAATTCTTCTCTGGCAACTCAAGAGCGTATGAAATTTGAAGCTCAGTTTATTCGCTCACAAATAGGTATTGGTGCAGAGCAAGGTAAACCTCATTAAACATCTGTAAAATAGTTTTTTATTCTTAAAGTGCCAACAATGTTGGCACTTTTTTTTACTCTTTACTTAATTAAATTAATATCGGTTTAAAAATACATATCTATACGATATTTTAAATTACTATTAACTAATGTGGTTTAATTTTAAGTCTATTGGAAAATTTCAAGCAAGATCAATTAATTAAAATTATTATAACAATAATTAAAAGTGTAAATATAACTATAAGTAACAGTATAATAAGTCAATAAAAGATAAGATAAGTACTGAAATATCAATTTCAGACTCGTTTTAGCTAAACAAGACTTGTATTATGAAATGCTAAATGGTTAACTTTTTATTCTATATGGAAAAAGGTGATAATGATAAAAGCATGTCTCAAGTAATAAACTTTTCTCTTTTATTTATTTTATCTATAGTACCTGCACTATTAGCGGGTTCAACCCTGCATATTGAACAAAAGTTCTCTATGGTGATTATCGGTTGGCTCCTGATGTTGCTCTGCGCAGGTATCTATCGGTTTACTATAGGAAAAGTGATTACTTTTATTGTTGCAGCTTTATGGTCTTTAAACCTCTCCATCTCACTGTTTTTTTATCGTGAACATGATATTCCCTTTTCATCATCAATAGCAGAAACTTTCATTAATACTAATGGAAGTGAAACTGTTGGTATGCTCTCTTATAATAAATATTATGTACTCTTTTATATTGTTATATTTACCAGTTTTTTCTATTTAATACATATTAGCGCCCGTTATTTAAATAACAAAACTAATAAAAGATGTTTAATTGCTATTTTTATATTAATAATTCTTATTTCTCTATACAAAAACTTAGCAATAAGATCAGAGAGTAAAACCCAATTACTTGCTGAGTATTATCTACTTAATACCCCTTTTTACAATGCAGCAGCTTTAGTGCGGACTTTCCACGAAAATAGACAAATCAAAAAGATCACATCAGAAAAAGTTAATTTTAACTATGATAAAGTGGATCAAAAAACAGAAATTTATATTCTTTTGATTGGTGAATCAGTACGACGTGATCATTTAGGAATTTATGGGTATCCGTACGATACTACCCCTAATTTAGAGAAAGAAAAAAATAATATTTTATTATTTAAGCAAGCTTATTCTCCTGCGCCTGTGACCATATTATCAGTACCCATATCCCTTTCTAATATCAACCTAACAGAGTTATATGATAAGAAACACTACGCTGATAATATCATTTCTCTTGCCAATCATGCTGGCTTCAAAACATATTGGTTAAGTAACCAAGGTAAAGGAAATCCAAAAACGAGTGTGATTTCTGTTATTGCCAATATGGCCCAACATAAAAAATGGAATGAATTTATTGGCTATGATGAAGAATTATTGCCATTTTTAGATAATGCGCTTAATGATAACTCATCAAATAAAAAGCTCATTGTCCTACATACTTATGGTAGTCATGAGCCAGCATGTAATCGTTTTCCTAGCACTTACCTTAAAACCTTTTCCCAACAAGAAGATGATAACTGCTACGATAGCTCTATCGCTTATACTGACAAACTTATCAGCCAAATTATTGAAAAAATACAAGATAAACCCGCATCTATACTCTATTTTTCAGATCACGCATTACAACGATTAGATAAAAATAGAGAAGTACGTTATCACCATGGCGTGAACAGTCCTCGCCAAGAAGCTTATAATATACCGCTCTTTATTTGGTATAGCGCATCTGCAACGCGACCAAATATCAATGAAGAAAATTTGAATAAACCTTTTTCTACCGCAGATAATTATTGGCTATTAAGCCAATGGCTAGGTATTGAACATAACTCAGCGAAAAAATGTTACTCACCTTTAAGCGAATGCTATCAAACAAAAACGTCAATGATGGTCATCGATGGTAATAAGAAGTTATTAAACTACGCACTATTAGAATCAGAAGAGCAAGCGCCTCATTGACATCCTCCACGCCCTAAAGGACGTGGATCCCTACTGCGTTCAGACTGATGTCTGGAATCACCTCGGCGGGTTCCTGCTTCGACGGGCGGTCTGACTGCACCCTCCCTCCACAGGCAAGCACGGCATGTCCTGCCGCTAAAATGTTACGTGCCCCGTTGATATCAGCATTCGCTGTATATCCACATTCAAGGCACTCGAATTGACTTTGTGACTGGCGGTTTTCCTTTGCTGTATGTCCACAGCAAGCGCACTTCTGACTGGTGTAGGCTGGGGGTATTGCCAGTACCTGACCTCCTCGCCAGAGCTGCTTGTACTCAAGCTGACGGCGCATTTCATACCAGCCCTGCTCCAGTATTGAGCGGTTTAAACCAGATTTAGCTTTTACGTTCCGTCCATGCCGTTCTGTCGTACCTTTTGCCGATTTAGACATATTACTGACCTTTAAGTCCTCAATGACAATCATTGCGTGGTTTTTGCTGATTTCACTGGTGACT
>NZ_CAWPCB010000008.1:0-10688 GCF_963886535.1 Proteus sp. G2675 | reverse complement strand
GATTCAGACATCAGTCTGAACGCAGTAGGGATCCACGTCCTTTAGGGCGTGGAGGATGTCAACTGGTAAAAAACACGCTTATCAAGCGAGATAAAGCATGGCTTGTCTCGCTTGTGGCTCTTTCTTCCAAGGCAAAAGTAGCTCTCCTTCCCTTTTTATACCCCACGTAAAATCTATTTTTTCCATGAATAAATTCAATGGTTTTATGATGAATTAGTCATGTTTTTTCTAAGAGATTATTTTTCTATATTTATAGGTTTGTGTGAATTAATAGATTTATTGTATTAGTTTCGTATAAGAAACAATTAAAATAATTTTATTTATCTCTTTTGTATTATTGTGAAAATAGTATTTAAAAATGTTTGTTTATTCATCATTTTAATGATGAAGGGATAATTATTAGTTAATTTTTTGCTCTTTTTGTTTTTCCTAAAAATGCTATTTTAGTGTTTTTTATAATAGAGTTTATTTTATTTAATTTGTTTTGTTTCAATAAGATATATTTTCATTTATTTAAAATGCCACATATTGATAAATTATAATCTTGTTAAAATATCTTGAAAAGTTCATTATTCACAGCGTATTAATAAATACAAAAACCTCTAATAAATAAGGATCTCAACTGTATGTGTTATTAATCTAATATTTAGACTATTTATTTTAATAGCCATAAATAGATGACGTTCTTAATTAATTCGTTGTACCGGAAACCATTCGCATAGGGAGTACGGTATTTTTTTTATCAGCACAATTCCACTAACTATGAAAAAAACAAAACATTTATTTAAAACAAAGGGTTGTAATATTCCTTTTACTTCTGTGATGATGGTAAGTTTTGTCTTAATGGGCTGTAACGATCAATCGACTCAGCCAACCAAGCCTGCTATCCCAGAAGTGGGAGTCTATACTGTCAAAGAGGAAATTCTTCCATTAACGGTCGATTTGCCAGCAAGAACGGCATCTTATCGTGTCTCACAGGTGCGCCCACAAGTCGATGGTATTTTAGAAAAACGTCTATTTACTGAAGGTAGTGATGTTAAAAAAGATCAACCACTGTATCAAATAGATAAAAAACCTTACGAAACTCAGGTAGCTAAAGCACAAGCGGCTTACGATAATGTGAAAAAATTAGCTGCCCGTTATAAATCTTTACGTGCCACTAATGCCATTAGTCAGCAAGAATATGACGATGTAGTTTCACGCCTTGATCAAGCTAAAGCCGATTTAAATCAAGCAAAGATTAACCTTGGCTATACCCAAGTTTTATCACCTATTAGCGGCAAAATCAGTCGCTCTTTTGTTAGTGAAGGGGCATTAGTGAGTAGTGGACAAAGCCAGCCATTAGCGACCATCACACAGCTTGATCCTATCTATGTGGATATTACTCAACCTATTACTAACCAACTGAAATTAAAGTCACTGATCCAACAAGGTGTCGTCACTGATAGTGAAGATAAAATGGATGTGACGCTGTTTTTAGAAGATGGCTCTCAGTACCCTTATACCGGTACATTAAGTTTTTCCGAAGTACAAGTTGAGCCAAGTACAGGCTCAGTGACATTACGCGCCAAATTCCCTAATCCACAGCACCAATTATTACCAGGAATGTATACCAAAGCTCGCATTATGCAAGGGACTCAAGAGAAAGCGATTGTTGTGCCACAACAAGCGATTACCTTTGATGCCCGTGGTAAATCCATCACATATATCGTTGATCAACAACAAGTATTACAAGCAAGAGATGTTGAAATATTAAAACCACAAGGTAATGGATGGATCATAAAACAGGGATTACAAGCTGGCGATAGGATCATGACAGAAGGTCATCATCGTGCAAAACCGGGCGTAAAAGTCAATGCGGTTCCTGCTAACAACATTTCATTAAAGACCACCTTAGAGTAAGTCTTCATTTAGGTAATACATTATTATGTCTCGATTTTTTATTAATCGGCCAATACTTTCGTGGGTGATGGCTATTGTTATTATGATTGCAGGAGGATTGTCGTTAATAAAACTTCCTGTGAGTCAATATCCTGAAATTGCAGCTCCAGCGATAATGATCACCGCAGTTTATCCCGGTGCATCGGCTGAAACAGTGCAAGACACGGTTGTTCAAGTTATTGAGCAAGAGCTTAGCGGATTAGATGGCTTCCGTTATTTAAGTTCAAATAGTAATACGGATGGTAGCTTTGAAGTTATCGCCACCTTTGAACAAGGTACGGATAGTGATATTGCGTTGATGCAGGTACAAAATAAACTGCAATTAGCAACTCCTAAGTTACCCCTTGAAGTACAACGACAAGGGATGAGGGTAGTGAAATTCCAGATTAACTTTATGCAAGTGGTTGCCCTCGTAGATGAATCTGGAAAATTAGATGCCTTTGATTTAGGTAATTACCTTGCCTCACATATGAAAGATCCTATTTCTCGTATTGATGGTATGGGGGATATTCTGTTATTGGGATCACCACGCGCTATGCGTATTTGGCTTGATCCGGATAAACTGACCAATTATCACCTGATGCCGAAAGATATTGCCGCGGCTATCCAAGATGAGAATGTACAGGTGTCCGCCGGGCAGTTAGCGGGCTTACCGGCATTAAAAGGTGTTGAGTTAAACGCAACCATTACCAGCTCATCACGTATGGTATCAGTAGATGAATTCAACCATATTCTATTAAAAGTGAATCTTGATGGCTCACAAGTTCTGTTACAAGATGTAGCGAAAGTCGAAGTAGGGGCAGATAATTTCTCTATTTCAAGCTTATACAATGGTAAACCGTCTGCGGGTATGGCTATGCGCTTAGCGCCCGGAGCTAACCTACTTGATGTGTCTAAAAAAGTAAAAGAGGTTGTGGAAGCTCAGTCGCAGTTTTTCCCTCAAGGTGTAAAAGCCCTTTTCCCTTATGACACAACGCCTTCTGTAAAATCGTCCATTAGCTCTGTGGTAAGAACGATTGTCGAAGCTTCCATCTTAGTGTTCTTGGTTATGTTCCTGTTCCTACAAAATATTCGGGCAACCTTGGTGCCAACATTGGCTATACCGGTTGTTTTATTAGGAACTTTTGGTGTATTAGCCGCATTAGGTTTAACTATCAACGTATTAACGATGTATGCCATGGTGCTCGCAATCGGCTTGCTGGTGGATGATGCCATCGTTGTGGTTGAAAACGTTGAACGGATCATGCATGAACAGGCGATTTCGGTAAAAGAAGCGACTATTCTCTCGATGACGCAAATTCAAGGGGCGTTAGTGGGGATTGGTCTTGTTTTATCAGCGGTCTTTGTGCCAATGGCATTTTTTGGTGGATCGGCTGGGATTATTTATCGCCAGTTTGCAGCGACTATTGTTGTCGCGATGGCATTATCAGTGCTTATCGCATTAACATTTACACCCGCATTATGCGCGTCCATATTGAAAAAGCCACAACCTAAGGTGAAGAAACGTCGTGGATTCTTCTGGCTGTTCAACCGTTTCTTTGATAGAGGAACTAACTATTACGAGAAGGGGGTACGCAATATCTTGTACCGTCGAGGCCGTTATATGTTTATTTTCCTCATTATTACCGTTGGAACAGGGTGGTTATTTACGCAATTACCTAAAGCCTTCTTACCAAATGAAGACCAAGGGGTTGTGATGATTGAAGTCCGTATGCCAGCAAATAGTACCGCTGAGCGTATGGAACAAACCATGGCAGAATTTAGGGATTATTTACTGACCGAAGAAAAACATCTGGTTAAAACAGTATTTACTGTTAATGGCTTTAACTTTGCAGGTCGTGGTCAAAATGCGGGTATGGCATTTGTTAACTTGGCTGATTGGTCAGAGCGTAAAGGAAAAGGAGAAGATGTTTTCTCATTAGTGGCACGAGCACAGCAACACTTTAACTCTATCCGTGATGGTATGGTTATTGCGTTCCCACCACCTGCTATTATGGAGATGGGGAATGCGATGGGATTTGATTTCTACTTACAAGATAATGCGGGTTTAGGCCATACTGAATTGGTTAAAGCTCGTGATAAATTCCTCGAATTAGCAGCACAAAGTCCAGTATTAACTAATGTTCGCCCGAACGGTAAAAACGATGAACCTCAATTACGTGTTGTGATTGATAAAGAGCGTGCAAGAGCATTACAACTGCGTTTATCTGATATTAACGATACATTATCTGCCGCATGGGGATCGATGTATGTAAATGATTTTATTGATGAAGGTCGTGTTAAACGTGTTTATCTACAAGGGGAAGCCTCAGCGCGTATGTTGCCAACCGATCTGGATAAATGGCATGTTCGTAATCAGCGCGGTGAAATGATCCCATTCAACGCCTTTGCAACAACACAATGGTATATGGGGCCACCGAAATTAGAGCGTTTTAATGGGCTATCAGCGATTGAGATCTTAGGTGAACCAGCGCCAGGTTACAGTACGGGTGACGCGATGCTGGCAATTGCAGATATTATGAAACAATTGCCATCTGAAATCAGCCTAAGCTATAGCGGTCTGTCTTATGAAGAAATTCAAACACAAGACCAAGCACCTGCATTATATGTGATGACAATTCTGTTTGTTTTCTTAAGCTTAGCGGCACTCTATGAAAGTTGGTCAGTACCTTTCTCTGTCGCTTTAGTGGTGCCATTTGGTATTTTAGGGGCTGTTATCGCGACACTGTTACGAGGTTTATCCTCAGATGTCTATTTCCAAATAGGTTTGATGACCACCATTGGCCTATCAGCGAAAAATGCCATCTTAATTGTTGAGTTTGCTAAACATCTTTATGAGAAGGATGGTAAACCATTAATCGATGCGGCAGCAGAAGCGGCAAGAATGAGACTACGCCCTATCATTATGACCTCACTCGCCTTTACTTTTGGGGTATTACCTATGGCACTTGCTGCAGGTGCAGGGCAAGGTAGTCAGCACTCTGTTGCAACAGGGGTAATTGGCGGTATGCTCGCATCCACTTTCTTGGCTATTTTCTTTGTACCACTGTTCTATGTCTTTGTGGTTAAACTATTTTCACGAAAAAAAGCACATGTGAGTATTGAGGAAATAGATAAGTAATAGAATTATCTCGCAGTGAGATTTAAGCGTAAAAATAACCCAAACCATAGCAATGACTGTGGTTTGGGTTTTATTTTTAGGTCAGTTTAATCTTGGTGAGGAGATTTTAGTTTAACTTTTAATAGTCTTACGGCATTGGCGGTCACTAAAGCTGTTGCTCCTGAGTCAGCCAATACGGCAACCCAAAGTCCAGTGATACCGAATAAACTGGTGACTAAGAATATCGCTTTTAAACCCAATGCTATGGTAATATTTTCACGGATAATTTTACGTGTTGCACGAGATAGCTGAATAATTTCGGGTAAGCCAGTTAAACGGTTATGGGTTAATGCTGCGTCGGCAGTTTCTAAAGCGACATCTGTACCACTTCCCATCGCAACACCAATGGTAGCCGCTTTCATTGCTGGTGCATCATTAATACCATCACCCACCATCATTGTGTTATGTGTTTGACTGATTTCCATCACTGAAGTGACTTTATCTTCAGGGAGCAATCCTGCACGGAAATCCATACCCAGTTTTTGTGCAATCGCAGCCGCTGCTCTTGGGTTATCACCGGTTAACATCACGGCATTGATATTCATCGATTTCAACACTTTCATTGATTCGATGGCATCGTTGCGCAATGTATCTTGCATCGCAATCACACCAATGAACTGATCTTCTTTTAATACCACCACAACGGTTTTGCCTTCATCTTCAAGACGAGCGACTTGTTGTTGCCATTGTGCAGATAATGGTGTGGTTTCTGATAATTGTGTTGGGGCACTGACCAGAATATGCTGATTATTTAAATAACCTTCAATCCCTTTACCCGCTAAAGCCTTGCGATTATCGGCTTCCACAACATCAATTTGTTGCTCTTGTGCTTTATTAATAATGGCTTTTGCGAGAGGGTGATGAGAGCCAACTTCTACAGAAGAAGC
This sequence comes from Proteus sp. G2675, assembly GCF_963886535.1. Lineage (NCBI taxonomy): Bacteria > Pseudomonadati > Pseudomonadota > Gammaproteobacteria > Enterobacterales > Morganellaceae > Proteus > Proteus sp. G2675. Next base: position 4,700 of record NZ_CAWPCB010000008.1, on the reverse strand, counting down.
CAACATCAGTAGCTCTTTCTCATTAAAGCCTACATTTGCTATGACATCAGTGACTTGAGGTTTACCCTCTGTTAATGTGCCTGTTTTATCTAGAGCAACGGTATTGACTGTGCCCAGTTGTTCAAGTGCTGCACCACCTTTAATTAAGGCACCTCGTTTTGTTGCTGCTGCCAGTGCTGATGTAATGGCGGCTGGTGTTGAAATAACCAGAGCACAAGGACAACCAATTAATAACAGTGTTAAACCACGGTAGAACCAAGTTTCCCAAGGTTGAGCGAATAATAAAGGTGGAATAATGATCACTAATGCGGAAAACAGCATAATCAGTGGTGTGTAATAGCGACTGAAACGGTCAACAAAACGTTCAATGGGCGCTTTACGCTCTTCCGCTTCTTCGATCAGTTGTAAAATACGGTCGATGGCATTTTGCCCCTGTTCAGAGACCACTTTCATTTGCACCGAGCGATCAACAGATAAACAGCCAGCAGCGACTTTTTCACCCTGTAAACGTTCGACCGGCACCGATTCACCCGTTAATGCGCTTTCATCAAAACTTGCAAAAGCAGTAATTAATTCGGCATCTGTGGGTAAGCGCGCACCTGGTGCAATTTCAATAATATCGCCGGGGCGCAATTGAGCTACAGGGACTGTCTGTTTTTTACCCTCTTTGATTACCACCGCTTCTTCTGGTACAAGAGCCATTAATGCGCTGACTCCGCGGCGTGCACGACCCGCAGCGTAAGACTCAAGCATTTCGCCAATCATAAACAGCAAAATTACCATTGCCGCTTCTTCGGTGGCATTAATAAACAGTGCCCCAATAGCCGCAACACTCATCAAGGTTTCAATCGCGAATGGGGTACCACTACGAATGAGTCGTAGCGATTTTTTTACAATAGGGAATAACCCGATTAATGTCGTTGCAATAAAGGCAGCGCGACCTGCTTGTGGATCAATAAACTCGGCACCCCAACTTATCGCCATTAAAATCGCTAAGATAATGACGAATGAGCTCTCTTTTAAGAGGCTTTGTTTTGCAGGAGGCTGAGATCCCGCTGATGAGATATCAAATAGTTCAAAACCGGCACTTTTAACGGCACTAATCACATCAGTACGTAAATCGGTATCGGCATCGACAACCAGTTTTTCAGTGGCAAACAAGATCTTCGCTTGTTTAACGCCGACCACTTTCAGTACTGCTGTCTCTATCTTTTGCGCGCAGCTTGGGCAATCCATTCCTTGCACTTTCCAACTAAAACGTTGCTGTGCAATTTTTTCAGGCTCTACATTAGAGACAGGGGCGTTGCTGTCACAACAGCCATGGGCATGATCATGACCATCATGAGCGTGATGATTATGCTCATGTTGATGGCCATGATGATGTTCTTCTTCACATTCAGGATCACTCTTATCGATTTTGCTATGAGTGTGTCCACTTTCAGTATGTGAGTGCATACTACTATTATCTGCCTGATTAGAGCAGCATTGAGAGCTTGAACAGCAAGCATCGGTATGTTTATGGTTATCGTGTTGATGAGCGTGTTTAGACATACGCCTCTCCTCGTTCAACAAAGTACAGTTTTATCAATTACCGATACTTTACAGCTTGGAGTAGAGTCCAGAGTCAAGATAAACAGAGCGTATTGATTGTCAAAAAGTGCGGATTTGTTAAATCAATTAATCCCTTGTTTCTATTGATAAAGAAACAAGGGATCAGGGTTTTAGAGAAAAAGGGCTCTAACAATAAAGAAGTGACCAATAAAGTAACAGGCACTTACCAGTCCTTTAGAGGCTGAAAAAGAGAAGCGGAAACGGTTGATAAGCCAAATAGAGTAAGCAATTACTAACAAGAGTGAGCCTATCATGATAGAAAAGTTGTAGTCGTTGCTCAGGTAGAAGAATTTCTCTCCTGCAACCCAAAACATCGCAAAAGCCGCTAATAAAGTCAGTAATACAGGTATGGCAAATTTATCCAGTTTAGTCCAGATGATGGCTAACACGATAATTGCGGCAACGATAACAAAACCAAGCAAAGGAAGATAAAAAGAGATTTGTAATGGTAAGGCAAAACTAATTAGGTAGAGAATATAACTTAGGAATAACAAGGCTAAAGAAGGTAGTAAATACTTACCTTCAAACATTTTTAATACATCAGAAAGTAATGTTGCTAATAAAGCGCCGACAATAAGATAACTATTAATGCTATGCTCAGGGACTTGCCATGCCCAAAGGAGTAATAGTAGTAGTGTAATAGGACGGAATAGCCATCGTTGCCAATTAGGGCCACGATACGCGGCATCGATATAAAGCCACCCAGAAAATAAGACAGCGAGAAAAGGCCAACTCATAATATCTTCCTTATTCTTATATAGAGAACTCTTTTATTATTCATAACAGAAAGCATAATTTAAGAATAGCGATTAATGAAGAAACTAGCGTATTAATTAAAATTAACTACAGATAAGCACAATGTGAATTTATAACGATAATAGGAATGAGTGTAATGAATAAAGCGGGAATGTTAGGTGTTGCGGTGCTGATTATCATTATCGCTAGCGCAACATATCGTTTTTTTGAGCAAAGAAAACAGCGTATCAGTGATGATAATTCACCCGTTAAATTATATATGGTAGAAGTTGTTGATAAGCAACAAATACCGAAAAACGATCGACGTTCAAGAGAAAATGATGTTAATGGGCCAGAAACAACCTATTACTATCAAGTGACTTTTCGTTTAACAACGGACTCTCAGCAAGATATTATCTTACGTGTGGATAAAACCACTTTCTCAAATGTAGCGCTGGAGATGAAAGGGCGATTATTTATGCAAGGTAGTCGTTTCGTGCAGTTTGAAACAGATGCACCAGATAATGAAAGTAGCAAAACATCAGCTAAATAAGCATCAGAGCATAAGAAACTGGGGAGTTAGCGTGTTATCCCCAGTGACTTGAATAGACGATGATTATTGGTTTTTATTTTTTTGTTTTTCTAGATACTCTTTGCGCAACTCTTTTTGTATTCTCAATAGCTCAAAAATACCAAAAAAGAAGATCTTAAATTGGAGTAAGCCAGAAGGTTTTTTATCTTCGGGTTGGCCTGCTTTATACATGGCAATTTGTAAGCCGTGCATAATCACCATAAAGATTAATGCGATATCCATAAAGTACTTTAAAGGTTTAGGGAATGGGGAAATAAGATTTAAACAAAGAAATCCCCACACACCGATCATTAAAAATCGACCTAAAAAGATTAACATAGCAGCTCCATAACAAATTAAGCAGATAAATTGCGAATATAGAGACGATAGGCGACTTGGCCTGCGATTTTTTCTCTATGTAATCGCCAATTTTCTGGTAAAGAATAAACCTGTGCGTTTACTTCTTCTTCAATATAAATATAACAACCTTCGGCTAACCATTGGTTATTTTCTAATAATTGCAGGGTGTTTGCCAACATACCTTGATGAAAAGGAGGATCTAAAAACACCACATCATATGCAGTACCTTGTTTAGCTAGATAATTTAACGCACTATCTTGAATAACATGCCCATTATCAGCGCCAAGCAGCGCTAAATTAGCAGTAATTTGTTGCGCGACTTTACGGTCGAACTCAATGAATGTCGTTTCTTTTGCATAGCGAGAGAGTGCTTCAATACCTAGCCCACCACTGCCAGCAAAGCAATCTAAGCAACGAGCGTTCTGAATAACGGGCATAAGCCAATTAAACAGTGTTTCTTTGACTCTATCGGTGGTGGGACGTAATCCTTGGCTATCAAGCACAGGAAGTTTCCGACCACGCCATTTACCTCCGATTATTCTGATTTGTCCCATCGGCGTTTTTTGTGGTTTCTTAGCCATATTTTTCTGATATATATCGTTTAAGCGTGAATTTTGGCGTGTTTTAATGTTTCAAGGAACAAGTTTGTTGATAACTTGATAACTTACCTTGATTTAAGCGCGAATAATTTACCATAAAATTCGTATAAAAGATGCGTTTATCCTCGATCAAATGATAGACTTCATTATTATTTTTAATATCGTCAATGTTATCGCGCCATGATTTAGTGCGAGGAGTTTAGTAGCTAATGGCAAAAGAAAAAAAAGGTTTTTTCTCGTGGCTCGGATTTGGCCGTAATAAAGAAGAAAATACTGCACAAGAGAAAGAACAACAACGTTTAGAGGCCGAACGTGCAGAGCAGGCGCGCTTAGCCGAAGAAGAAGCTCAACGTCAAGCGCAACTAGAAGCTGAACAAGTGCGTTTAGCCGAAGAAGAAGCCCAGCGTCAAGCGCAACTTGAAGCTGAACAAGCACGCCAAGAAGCGCAAAGAGCAGAGGCAGAACGATTAGCTGCTGAACGTGCAGAGCAGGCGCGTTTAGCCGAAGAAGAAGCGCAACGTCAAGCGCAACTTGAAGCTGAACAAGCACGCCAAGAAGCGCAAAGAGCAGAAGCTGAACGATTAGCTGCTGAACGTGCGGAGCAGGCACGTTTAGCCGAAGAAGAAGCCCAACGTCAAGCGCAACTTGAAGCTGAACAAGCACGCCAAGAAGCGCAAAGAGCAGAAGCTGAAAAATTAGCTGCTGAACGTGCAGAGCAGGCACGTTTAGCCGAAGAAGAAGCCCAGCGTCAAGCGCAACTAGAAGCTGAACAAGCACGCCAAGAAGCGCAAAGAGCAGAAGCTGAAAAATTAGCTGCTGAACGT
>NZ_CAWPCB010000007.1:0-25535 GCF_963886535.1 Proteus sp. G2675 | reverse complement strand
CGCTGAAACATTCCCATTCATCCGTGTTTCCAGTGATTGTCGGGCTTTCGCTTCTGCTTGGTCACCCGAGACCCGCGCTTGTTTCTCGGCGGAAATGAGTCCTGCGGTCACTTTCGATAAATCATTGCCAGTATAATCACCACGAAGTTGAGTAGCTAAGGATTGCCGTTGTTGCGCTTCGGTTTTATCACCCTCAATACGTGCTTGTTGCTCTTGTTTAATTGCGGCAGCCTGTGCTTCTGTTGCCGTTGAAACTTGGTTCATCCGCTCAGCCAGTAATTTTCCTGCCTCCTCCCATTTTTTTTCACTTTCTTCAATCGTTGCTCCATGCCTCATCAACTCAGATAAAATCTTGTCATGATTTATCCTCATCAACTCATGTAATTCAGTAATATCGATTTGGTTAGCTTTACTGTTAATTTCACCCAATAAGTCTTGTGCGAGTTGGTCTCGGCTGATTTGCCCCGCTAATTCATCAAGAATAATACTAGCATCAAACTCAGATTCTCCCAGAATAAACTCAGTCCATTCGGAATGATTACCTATTTTATCTACCAGTCTTGCTCTAAAATAAAACGTTAAACCTGCTGATAACCCTGCCATTTCATAGGTTTTTGAGGGATAAGGAACATCAGATAACAGCATCAGACCTTCACCATTATTGGTTTTGCTGTACTGAATTTCCGTTTTTAACGTATCACTGGTGTTTTCACCAAATTCCCAGCCTAACTTAATGCCAAATACGAGCGGTGAAGCTCTAAAGTTTACAGGTTTAGGCGGGCTCCCTACTTTTCCTGTCAGTGTTGTTTCTGGCGCATTAGTCCATACACTGGATATTTCAGACGCATTTATCGCACGAACTCTCACCTGATAACGACCAGCATAAATGCCATCAACTTCAAACCCACATGTTGATGTTCTTGGCATTGATACCCAGTTATTATTATCTCTCCGCCATTGAGCCTCATAGGTAATGGCATTATCAACTGCATCCCAATCAACACGCAGAGTAATAAATGAAATACCTTGATTAACCTGAGAATAGGATGATATACGAATGTTTTTAGGTGGTGCTTGCACACTCGGTGGAACAATGGTGATTGGACGCTCACCTATTCTTGCGCCAGAGTCAATGTGATCGTAATTGCTTGGGTTATGGATTGCGCCAGTAATAGTGTATGTATTATCGCCATTATCAGTAATATTAACGACCCGATAAAGTTGTAATGTTAAATCATCAGCATCAACTGTCCAAACTGCGTTTTTCTCTGGTTCCTGTGAGTACTCCGTTGAAATTGTAATGATATTATCAGCAACCAGTGATACGGTTCTTCCCTCTGAGCGCCCGTTTGGCAGATTAACAATCAACCTATCACCTGCTTTAATATTGGCTCTGCGATCAAGTGTTATTTTTCTGCCTTCTACACGCGATATACGTCCACCATTATCTCTTCCAGCCAATGTAGAATCGGCAACAGCAATGATATGACCAGGAGAAGGTATTGCCCCCTCTAATCCTGTCGCAAAACTAATAACTCTGTCGTTAGCATTGGTGAGTAACGCCCAGCGACCTCTACGGTTAGCCTCCGTCTGTCGAGTGCAACCTATCGCTGATATTTCAGTTTTGCGTACTCCGTAACGACGCTGTAGTTTAATATCGGCCACAGCCTCAATCGCATCATTACTGTGGTTATTGGTGTCTGTGTAGGAAACTAATGCTTGTGTATATCGATTTTGCTGACTACCTCCTGAATAGGTAGGCTTACCTCCAACAATATTGGCATTAGTAAACGTTCTAAAAATACTATCTGGCATATCAGCGACAACATTAACCTTGTTATCAGCCCAAAATGTCATACCACGAAAAATAGCCGCTATATCTCTCAGTACTTGGTATGCCGATTCTTGCGATTGAATATAAACATCACACAGGAATCGAGGCTCCTTACCATCACCACCATGCCCATCGGGTACCAATTCATCACAATATTGCGCAATCTTATACAGGTCCCACTTTTCAACCTGAGAAGACTGGATCCGGTCACCACAGCCGTAGCGATTATTGAGTACTAAATCATAAAATACCCATGCCGGGTTATTGGTTGCTGCAAGTTTAAAGGTGCCATCCCATACGCCTGAATAGGCCCGATTAATCGGGTCATAATTCGTGGGCACTTTGATAAGCAAGCCACCTTTTGGGCGAACGCTAATTTTAGGGATGCGATTATTAAATTGACGCGCATTGAAAGTAATAAACAATAGGGCCGTATTTGGATAACGCAATTTAGCATCGATAACATCAGTAACAGCAGAGATAGTAACCTTATCAACAATTCTGGCTGTATTCTGATTCTTAGTTAATCGTCGGACACGGATCTGCCAACCTGTATTTGCCTTGGGTAAGTCAATGCGGTGTGTTCGCTGGTATTCGCTGGTCGTTTTACCATCAAAAGCAGACTTTAATACTTCATTATATCCAGCACCATCTGTAGATAAGTCAATAGCATATTCAATTCTATAGCCTGTAGTATCCCCGTTATCGTGTTGTTGAAACAATTGAGGAACAGATAGTCTAATGCGCACAGCAGATAGCTGAGTGTTATTAATGCTCCGCACATAGGGCTGATCGTCTTTTAATTCCAACCCTACCGATGTTTCGCTATCTACTGATGGGATACCCTGAATGTATTCTTGGTGTTCACTACCCGGTCTAAATTCCCAAGTGACACCCTCAAAATTCTTAGTACCGTCCGCATTGCCAATCGGTGTATCATCAAGAAAAATACGAGTATCGTCTAAGCCACCAGCAATTTCACCTTCTGAGATAGCCAATAAAATCTTAGCTGTTGATTCAGAAAGTAAGCTATCTGGTGATTCCGTGGGCGTATGTCCGCCACCGCCACCACCTTTTGCACCATGAATTAATTCCATATTTCACCCATAAAAAAAGCCACATAGTGGCTATTCTGAAATTCGTTTATGTTATTGCTGATCTTCTGTATAAATACCTGCGGAAATGATTGCCCCACCTACCTCTCGCCTGTCCAGTCCATAAAGTAAAGGAACTGGATTTCCTTGCGCAGTAGAGTTTACAGCTCCGCCAAAGGCATAAGATGGTTTGTTATCTGAATCTTGCCTCATTGATAGACCTCGCGGTTGGGGTGAAAGCATCTGGTAAACACCACCAAGCGCCACACCAAGACCTATGGCCCCAATCAAGTCACTTGCAAATAAGGCAGTACCCCAAGGAGCAAATGTCGCGACACCGATCATGGCAATGCCCAACATAGTTTGAAAGAATCCTCCTCGTTTACTTCCTTTAATGATTGGTGCTATGCGGATCTCTTCTTTGGTATCAAGATGTAATTCATCTTCAGCAATGTTGCGCTTACCTTTAAATACAGCAAACTCCAGCCCTTTCAGATGTGCATTAGCAAGAAACAGCTCAAACCCATCATAAAGCACAGAGAGTGCCTTAATTGCTTCGCGAGGTGAATCTATATCTAATTTGTGTTCACGCCCAAATTTTGCGCCAAGAACACCATATAGACGTATTGTTTTTAGGCTCATACAAACTCTTTCCTCCGAACAATTTTTACAGTCCTATCTCGCCAATAATCGCTGTAGGGGACCAACCTGCTGAGTTGACCATAAAGATGATGAAGTAACATGCCATTCATAATCACACCAGCGTGATTAGGTACATCGGCTTGCACTTGCATGATAATCATGTCACCTTCTTTTGGTTCACCAGCGATATCAACAAAACCCGCTTTCTCGTAGTTATCCGTATACAGGTTTTCGCCTTCTTCCCACCAATGCCGATCAACGCTGTAGTTATGTAACTCAATACCGTGTTTTTGGTGATAATAGTCCATAATTAACGACCAGCAATCAGCATAACCCAGCACAAAAGGACGTCCTTCTAATTCACGCTCACCTCGAGGGTAAATAATTCGAATATCACCCTCTGGACATGATGCGATCACCCAAGGCAATCCAGTTGCATCACACTGTAATTTATCTATTTCGCTAGGTTGAGTCGTTACACCATCACCACAATGGCTGTGCACAATTGCTATTGGCTCACCCCAGTCCTCAGCAAGAGCGTAATCTTCTGGAGAAAGCTCAAAATGCTCTGTTGGGTTATCTGAAAGATTGCTACAAGGAAAGTATTTTTTAACTCGACTTTTCTGACAGATAACTCCGCAAGCTTCTTTTGGATATTCAGCTTTTACATGTTGAAATATCGATTCCCTTAATTTTTTTGTGATCATCTCGTTAACCCCGCAGCAGGAAACCCTCCGAAATCTAATGGCTCATTCTCACCAAAGCGTTTTTTGCAATCACTAATAAGTCCACCACAACTATCTAGCGCAGGATCATCAACAGGGTTTCCTCTCTCATCAAAATATTTACTCCCTGAATATGAGCACCCATTACCACTACGATAATCGCCTTTCATGCACCAATAACAAAGGTTATGAATTTGTCGAACGGGTATCATTACTCCCTGCAAATCAAACGGGCTAGACAGCTCGAACTCTACGGATTCGCCAGCCACCTCATTAGTTTTACGATCGATGTAATAAACTTGTTTAAAGCATTCGTCTGGATTAGCTGTTGAATTTCCCTCAGGAAAGTTTTTAGCATCAAGATAGTGAGCAAATGTCTCATAAATAGTTACTTTGGCTTGCACCATGTCGTCAAACTGAAGACATAGAGATGAAATTAAGCCATCTATATTGGCAACCTTTAGAGATGGTCTCGCTGGACTACCATCACTATTTTTTGCCATTCCTTCAACTTCGTAAGGCCATGCTCCGTATTCATTTCCTTGCCACCAAATTGGTTTTGGCTTGATAACACCATTAGATTTCTCTATTTCTTCCGGTGTGTGAGGTAAGTTATAAGCATGGAAGCGAAGAATAGGGCCATCAAACCCACTACCATCCACCTCAATTAATTGAACCTTATTACCCGGCTCTAATTTTTGTACATCTGCTGTGATATTCATGCGCTAAATGCCTGTTCAAACGTAGCTGTCAATTTCATTACTCCATCAGAGATGGGGAGCATCGTTATTGAATCAGCTTTAACACGATAAAGCCCTTTTTCACCAAATGGAGGCGTCCAAATAAATGATTTTGCTGTGTGTCGCCGAATGAATTTAAAAATAGGCATCACCTCATCTTTTAGTCCCATATAAGCAAATGGCCACGTTTGAGATTCTGGATTAATACCATCACCAGCAACTTGTTTGTAACCATCTCCAAATTCAACTTCTTTAATGCGATGCTTGAACTCACCGCTTGGCGAATCTTGTATTTGTGTTCGCCATTTAAACTCTTCCATTGGTTACTCCAATAAAAAAGGCGATACAAAGCCGCCTGATCAAATATCAGGATATTAATAAATATCCATTAGGTTATTTTATATATTCAGCCCAGAGAAACTTACCGAAGGAATGGCTGACTTACTTCGATGGAGAATTGAATATGTTAGTTAGTGAAATGGCAAAAGACATAGAGGCCCTTCAAACACGTACTCTTGCTTTAGAGTATATAATTCAAGTAATGATTAGGAATATGTCTGATATTGAAAAAAAAACTTATTAGTGAATTAAATAGAGTATCGCATGATAGTCCTGTAACTATCGAGGCGTTTGGTATCATTCAGTCACATTTACATAATTAGTACCATATTATAAAGGCGGTTACTGTGCCGCCTTTATGCGATCTATCATGGTTCTTGCATATTTTTCCGCTCTCCCCATAAATGAAGCAAATGTTTCATTTGGGTTATAATCCTCTGTGTACTTAAATTGTAACTTTGGTTCTTCATCTGGGGTATTATTTCCCACTATCTCCATTACTGTAATTTCTGACGTTAATATAGGTTTTTCACTTATTTTTATGGCCCCAATGCCATATCTTTTTACATCCCCTGTAATTTCCACTCCTGAAAATTTGTTTGATAACAATGGGAACTCTACTTTGATTTTCATAACTACCTCTCTTAATTGCCTTTGATTGTTCTTGATAATGCAGATGCTGGGTTTCTAAGTAAATTGTTAACCCCACTTTCCACCATTTGCTGGAATTCACGCTTTAATGATGAAGCATTGGCTTGATTACTTGACGGCTGTTGCTGTTGTCCATTTTCAATATTAATATCTCCTAAATTAATCTGTACGTTTCCACCACTAGCAATTTGAGGATTGCGAGCGATAAATGCTGTTGGCTGTGTAACCGACATTGGCGCTGAACCACCGACATGACCACCTGAAGCATAACCTCGCTTTCCTGCATCCATTAGTCGATAAAGGTTGGCAATACCTAATCGTTGCGTTGCTTCCTTGGTAAAGACGAACTCGCCTTTATGTACTACACCCGCTGGATCATGTTTTCCACCATCGCCTGTATAACCACCACTTGCAAATCCAAAGAAATTACCTACCGCACTACCACCAAATGCCGCTTTCATAGCATTTAGCATAGCCATCTGCATTAACATCTTGGTGGTCATTTCTAAGAATGAGCGAGTGAAGTCAGCAAAATTAGCTTTGCCCGTCAATACAAAATCAGAGAGACTGTTACTCATGCCCTGAAATGCTGATTGACTAATTTGAGCTACGTTACCGTAAACGTTTGTTGCCTGATCTTGGAATTCAGCAAAGCCTTTCTTAACGCCTAACTCCCAGTTAGCACGAATAGCGTCTTCTTCAGCGTACCATTCCTTTAATTTGTCCTTTTTTTCAGGAGTGTCAGCTTGATTTAATGCGCTTTCTCTTTGTTGCAATCGGCTAGATAGCCCTGCTCCTTCCCTCAATGCTTTTATTTTTGCATTAAGGTTGTCCATCCATTTGTTCTGTTGGTCTAGCTCTCTATTTTTTTGCTTTTGAAGCTCAACATCATCACCAGCTATGGCCAATGCTTCTTGAGAAGCAAGAATGTAGTCCTTTTTAGCAAGCAACGCCTTTTCGTCCTTGGTTAACTGTCTTGTTTTCTGAGCCTCCTCAAGGATTGATATTTTCGCCTCCATATCCCACAGCTTTTTACGCTCAGAGCTAATCACATCACTGACTGTTTTATGCTCTTTTAGCACCTTCAATTGTGCTTGCAGGGATAGTAGGGCTTGATTTGCTGATTCGTCTACTCTAGTACCATAATCTGGTCGGTAGGTTGGGGTTTTAGATGTTCTATCTTTAAATTTATTATTTATATTTTGTACTGCTAACTTCCTTTTATCTTCAGTCCAAAATTCAGGGTCTCTTCTAACTTGCTCCCATAGCTTATTTAGGGCCGCTGTTCTTTTTTGAGCGTTAGTTGCAGTATCTTCTAATAATTTATTATATTCTCTAATTGATTCTTTTCTTTTTTCATCCGCCTCCTTGGATTTGTTTTGTGCTTTTTCATAACCTTCATGAGAAGATACGACGAAACTTAAAATCTTTTGTTGCTCCTTTAAGTTGCGAATCATATTTTCTCTTTGTTCTTTGGTTCCATGCCAAAATCCAGCATTTTCCCATTCTTTTATTCTGTCGTTTATCTCAGCTAACGCCTCCGCATCGGAAAGAGGTTTACCAATATTTTTTAAAGCATTTCCTGCATTCTTTATTGCGGTTGCAACATCATTCCATGCTCTCTCTAATGAACCTATATTTTGATTCATAGATCTAGTTCTTCTATCAGTTTCCTCTGACAGTTTTTTAATTGAAAACTCAGAAGCTTCTTGTGTTTTTCCTGCTATTTCTAATGACTTAATGTGCTCGTATTCAGACGCAGTCAACAAATGCAATGTTTTATCTAATTCTAAAATAGCATTTACAGGATCATCCTTTAGCCTCTTAAATTGGTTTATTGTTTCATCTATTGATTTTCCGGTGGATTGCTCCATTTGTGCTGCAGCCCTTGCCACCAACAAAATCTGGTCTCCTTGAAAACGCCCACTACCCACCACTTTAGTTAGAGCTGAGGCCATGTCACCCTGAGTAATCCAGTTCCCAACTAAAGTTTTAGATAATTGATTTAATTCATAGGCTGTTTTGCCAGCGTAACGTCCCGTCATTATCAATTGCTTATTAAACTCAGCAAATTCTTGAGATCCTTTATAAGCAGAGTAAGCCAGGGCTAGTGATGCAGTTGTTGCTGTTGCAATAGCAATCTTTGTTGGAGTAATTATCGATGCAAGCGCCTTCAACGAGTTTCCAATACCACCAAATGAGTCCTTTATCTGTCCACCTTGTTGTATCATCACCATCCAGACTGGCATTCCTGATGCTAATGACGTAACAATATCTGTCATTTGGGCTGGCAATTGCCGCATAGCGTTTCGATATTGGTCAATGGTGATTGAGCCATTCATAAAGGCTTTTTCTTGCTCTTTTAGCCTGTTGATCATCGGCGCAGCTTGTTGCGACACGCCAAGTTGAGCCGCTTTTAACTCTAAAATCTCTGTCCTCGTTTTGCCTATAATTTCAGTTTGATTTTTCAGTGAATTTAAAAAATCATCAGCAGCTTGCTTGGCTCTATTTGTTGTCGCCTCTTGAGCTAATAGCGCCCGCCCTTCAGCCGTAAGAGACATATTAACTCGTGTTAATTTATCTCTAGTCTGCTCAAGTATGGCGTTATAGTCTGCAAACTGATCCTTTGGTAATATCCCTTTTTTATTTGCCTCTATTAATTTTTGAGTGGCTTTATCAAGCGCATCAAATGCTTTATTGGTTGGATTTATTGAATTTAATAAGTCATCAAGTTCTTTCTTTTGCCTCTTTATCGCGTCGGCTGCTCTCTTTTGATGATCAACCCCTCTATTAAACTGGTCATTTAAATTTCGCGAAGAACCGCTTACCTTTTCTGCCGTATCGCCGAATTCCTTTAACTTTTGTGTGCCACGCTCCAGATCTGACGTATCAGCCTTTAATGATATTGTTGCTATATCTGCCATTTAATTTCCTCCAGATATAAAAAAACCACCCGAAGGTGGCTTGTTTGTGAATATTCTCTATTATTTACCATAAACAAAATGATGCAGATTGCTCATAAAATCTCCCCTAACATCGCTAGGTATAGATTTCATTGCCTTAGATATCTCATCGTTAAAATCAGTGAATACATCGTGACCATAAGGCAACTTAGAAATTAAATGTTCAGCAAACTTCTTAATTTCATCCTTATTTATTCGATAATTTCCATTATCTATGGAAATAAATCTATAATGTAATTCCTCTAATTTGTCTGATTTTATAAATGAATCTAATATTAATTGACTCACCTTGTCTCTAAACTCTTTTTTTATTTCTTTAGGTAGAAGTGACTGAATTGTTTCAATATTAAACTTCTGTCTAGCTAGCAGTGCTTCACCGGAAATATCTTCATCCTCAAATTTAATCCGCTGAACAAGTTTAGCCAATTTTTCATAATTTAGAACAGCTTTTCCGGATGAAGTATCGTACAGTTCTGTTTGATCATAATTAATGGCATTGAATTTTATTTTTAAGTTAGTCTCTTTTTCTTTCTGTAATCTTTTATGTTCTGATAAATCACTACCACAATGCTTACACTTAATAGCTTCGTTACTTATGAATTCCGCACAGAATGGACATTTAACTTGGCCTGACTCAATTGATCTTCTACCACCAAATATGACCATCATTAGCCCGCAAAAAATAACAAAACAGCTAATTAGAATATAATTCTGCCTTTGCGCCATCAGCCCGAAATTATTTACCCTACCTCCATAGCTAGTTGCCACACTGACATCCATGTTAAAAGCGGCAAATGCTGCCAAAATACCTATAACAAGCAATCCCCATCCGAAACCTTTCATGTAGCCCTCACTAAATTTTTACTTATTCATTTATGATAGCTCGATGTAAATGCAAAACAAAGCAAACGTTAGGTGCAAAAAAAACCCGCCGATTGGCAGGGTTAGTTGATGTTTGATTTAAAATTAAAAAGAGCTTTTTTTATTTTCTTCTATTTCCTTAACACATTCTGGATTGTTAGCGAATGTGTACTGAAGGAAGATATACCCATTCGATCCGCTATCCGCTCTCGCCTCAACAGCTATACTACTCAGTTCATTTTCTTTCATGTTGTCATTTTGCTCTTTCCACCTAGCACTTAAATATCTTTCTTGCTTATACAACCCCATCATCCAGTCTTGAGGGTTCCGCCATATAGATCCAGATAAAAGAATATCTTCTTGTTTTGGTTTTCCATACAAAGATTCCAAAGTATTAACCAACCCATTGAATTCCTGCCGTAACGGCTGTCCGTAACTGTTTGTTTTTATATCATTACCAATAGCTCTTATCTGACATAAACCAACTGTTGGAGAGATAACTAATCCAAATGATGCAAACTCGGAGTTTTTTTTAGGTGAGCTGTTCGTTAAGTATAGGTTTTGCTCATCATCAACAAGGCGTATCTCGCCAGTTATCATTGATTCAATGTTTTCTCTTGTAAGTCCAATCTTAAACCCAAATGGGCCTGATTCCGGCGGGAGCATAGATTGCTTTTCATTATCTGATTTAATATTTTCTTTTGTATTTATCTGGGAGTTATTGTTGCTTAATTGATTATCATAGTTAATTGGTGCCAATCCATATTTAGCAGATAAATACTTTTGTTGTAACGTAGCTAACGTTTGCTCTTGTGTTGCTATTGTTGCTAATTTCATTGATAGAATTAATCCACCAGAATATTTCTTAGCTTCGTTTTTCTCGCTTTCAATTTCTTTTTTAATTTGATTTATTTCCGCTTCAAGTTTATTTGCTAGATCTTGGTTTGCTTGGGTTTGCTCTATAACAATGTTAACTTTAGCTCCAGACTCAAGAGCATTTATCCGTTGCTGTAAAAGAGCCTTATTCACCTCTAAAACTTCAGTTTTTGCAGTAATTAGAGATTTTATTAACCCGCCAGAATACAAATTCTGCTCAGATTTAGATTCTGATATGTCATTTTCAACCTGTGATAACTCTGATTTTAAATTATTTACTAGTTCAATATCTTGAGGTGATAACTCTTTTTGACCACAACCAGAAATTAATAATGAACCAATAAAAATCGCCAAAACTGTTTTTTTCCTCACAACACCATCCTCGTTAGTTAATTTGTTATTAGTTTAGCTGTTTGTGATGCAAAGAAAAGCAAAAAGCCTCAGTTAAGAGGCGTGGTGTGTGATCTCAAGCAAGCCATCCTTGGCTTGGGTGATTAAGCTACCTCAGCGCCATGAATGGCGTGTCGTAATGCTTTTACTCCATTGTCGTTATATCTGAATGCTTCAACCTGTTTTGATGAATAAGCAGATTTATCTAAGAAATATTTCCCATATTCCTCTGTTTTTAACCCATGCTTATTAGCCATGCGACCAATTTTATTGGCAGATACTTCAAGCATTTCTCCAACTTCACCAGCTGTATAATATTTTTGTTCAAGTGCCGGCAAAGGAACGGCTTCAAACCCAACAATCGGATTGACGATATTAGCTGCTACACATTGCTTTGCTTCATCACTCAAGTTAGGCATTAAGTCGAATAAGTTAGTAATAGCATCAACCGACATTTTCAGCGTTCTTGCTTGGCGGTATTCAGGTAAACCTGATTGGCTTTTCTTGATTGAGTAACTACCTGTTTCCATAATTTCAGGTAAAACTTGCTCACACACCCAATCTTGGACATTTTCGGCTGATGGTAATTTACTACGCATAATCAAACGGAACATGTCAGCTTGCCCTGCTAGCATTACCCCTTTTGGTCTGTAACCAAGTCCTAATTCCGTCGATTCGCCGGAATCAAGTTTAATCAATGACTTACAGTGTTTTCTCAAGGCATCATGAGGATCTGAATAACCAAGAGACTCTGCTAACTCAACCGCTAAAAACACAGGCTTACCTTTGTATTTTAAACCTGAAACGGTCACTAATTGTTCGTTGCTTGACTTATAGTTAAAAACTCGAATACTATTACTCATAAATATACATCCTATATTTTAGTTTAAGATGAGCCGATAGTTACAGCTATTGGCTTTTCTGTTTTTAGTGCCTATCAATGTGTTAACCTCTTAAGTTGTTTTGTCTTAGCTATTCCTTTCATGTGTTGTGAATACATTAAAAACATACTCATTGTTGAATTGAGATGTTTTGCCATTTTCGGATCGAAGTTTTCCATATCCTTTCTAGCCTCATCCCATGTTGTACAAATCAGACTTAATCTTGCTAATAATCCGTTTGCACTTACCGAACTATCTTTTTCTATTGGTAAATCTTTCTTGTCAGCTACTTCTCTATCCAGAATATCCAGCACCCATTTACGGAATTCTTTAGCTATTGGAGTAGATGCAAACATTGCGATCAGGTGAGCGCCACGAAGTGAGTAAACTCTGACCAATTTATTACGTAAACTATTGTTTATCCCGTTGAACGTCATATTGACGGTCATTGTCATAGAGTCCGTAAACTCATCTGAATTACGTGAGTACAATTTACTTACACTATCAGTACGGCTATACCCTAATACGTGTGCAATTTCAGTTGATGTTAACCACACTTGACCATCTTCAACGATTGGGTTGAATGTGAAGTTCTGGAAAGTTAAGTCTGTTTTAGCTACAATGTTCATGTCATTTATTCCTTAGTGGGTTTATTTGGCAACTGGCCTCAGTTGTTCGCGCAACTGGGGCTTTTTTATCGAATGCGTACTTCACCTTTTTCTTCTAATTCCTTCAAAAGATTAAGTCGATACAAGACTTCACTATGTAGAGTTCTAAAACACTGGTCTGCTGATTTAGATATGTAGGCCTTAAGATCATCTGGCATGCGTAGTTGTATAGGGTTTATTGTCTTGGTGTTCTTCATCATGTATCCTCATAAAATAAAACATCAAGTTCATATTACTTCATGAATAAACAAACATCAACATACTTCATGAAGATTTAGGAGAAATAATGAGTCAACATGAAGATGGCTTTCCTCAAAGACTATTATCAGAAAGGTCTAGGCAGAACCTAACCCAGCAAGAACTTGCAAATATGGTTGGTATATCTCAACGTCAAATAGCTGCTTATGAAGCTGGAGAGTCTAAACCAAGGATAGGAACTCTAATGAAGTTAGCAAATGCTCTTGACGTTAGTTTTATATGGCTTGCTAGCCACTCAATAGATATTGGTGATATTAAAGTTATTGGAATGAAGGATAAACCTGCTGATAGAGATGCTATTTCCATACCTTTAATAGATATTGATAAAGTCATACCTTGGCTTAGAAATGAAATGTATAGAGAAAGTATTCAAGAGTACATTTCCGTAGGGGGGGATGTTAATCCTGGTTCATTTGCTGTTATTCAAAAAGATTCTGCAATGAGTCATATTAGCAAGGAAGGGTTTTCATTCCCCATTGGATCAATAGTTATTTTCGATCGCCAGAAAAGCCCCGCTAAAGATGGTGACTTCGTCCTAGTTATAATTAATCACAAATGGTCTGTATTTAGGCAAATATTTATTGGCAGTAATGAGTGTAATCTCATTCCTTTAGATAATCGGCATCCAGTAGAAAAAATATCTACGGAAAGTATAGAAAAATGCAAAAATCTAGTTATACCCGCTGTAAAAGTTATTTTCGATTTACCAGCGTTACATAGAGATAACGATACCAGTAAATAAAACAAAGGGCACGGATGCCCTTGCTATCCTCTCTTCCTACTCACCAATCGACGCTTACCACTTATCGGTTCATTATTGTGACCTCTTGTGCATTACCTCTAACGCCTTAGCCTCCATAATGCGTAGGTCACTAAAAACGGTCGCTCTATCTTTGATGTTGAGTAAGTCCATTATTTGGTTTAACGGGTTGTAATCCAAGCCAGTGATACCATTCATGCCTACACGCCACTGTGTATTCATAGCTGAAAATACTTGATACGAATCCCAAACATCAGGCCACACCTCAACATCATCAATATCAGGCGGAAAGCCAAAAGCGCGCTCGAACTCAGCCAATTCTTTTGAACTCATTCCGCCATACATCGCCTCGGCGACCGTTAGGAGTTTTTTTCGCGGTTACCTAGTAGCTCGTTGTAATACGTTGATGAAATAGCGCGAGAAGCTGATGGGTAGTTATCTAACAATATGTTTAAATTTTCTTTGTTATATGGTTCTTCGATCGCCCAGTCAGCAATAATCAGCTCAAAGAACTCAGAAATCGGTTTTTCTCGCATTCCATCAAGCTCACTTACTGAGTGATGTTTAAATGTGAATGTAACTACTTCTGGCTTTTCTTTGCCGGCAACAGGAATTTTAACGTTAGCTTTGAAGGTTGGATTTGGGACGAGTGTAAATTTAGGCATTATCAGTCCTTAAAAAGCCCCTGTTTCGGGGCTGTTGTGAGTATTTATTGATTAAGATGCGTTGGTATAAATCTGCATTTCAGATTTAAGTGAGAATCGCGCTGTTACGTTTTCAACTTCGTTGATAGTAGTGTTTGGCACACGCTGGAATGAAATTGAAGCTGTGTAATAGCGATCTTCTTCTGCGCGTTTATTGAAGAATCGGATTGCAGTAACTTGCTTACTGTCGTCCAATTTTGTTAGCAATTTACGGATAGGCAGCTTAGCATCGTGAGCAAAGGTATAAACCTGTACAACACCATTTTTATAGGTATCGATAGTTTCTGCCTGCTCATCTTCAAGAAATTGAACCTCTTGAGTTTGCTGTTCCCCACCTTCGGTAGACAGTGTCATTACCTGTGGCATGACTTCCCATGATAGTACTTTCTTTAATGTTCCTGTACCACCACCTACAGGGAATACGTTTTTATCACTGGTATCTACACCCTCTAGGGTGACTTTAGATTCAATAACACTTGCAACACGGAACGCGCCAGAAGCTTTCTTCCACCCAGATGTCACATGCACAATATCGCCTTTTGCAATGTCGCCCACGTCATCAACTGTTAGTACGGCTTCTTCGGCATTAGTTGCCTCGGTAATTTTAATTTCGTCATCGTATTTACTTGCGACGTAAACACGCGACCCATTAGGAATGTTATAGGCCATTGTTAACCTCTATTTTAGGTATAAAAAACCGCAATTAAGCGGCGTTATCGGATTGCGTTACATCGATAGGATGCACGAATAGGAATGGTATAATTTGTTTCATCTGAAATTGGAGGGAACTGGCTAGGCTCTCCGTTAATGTAGACTCCCTCCCCTAATATTAATCCGTTCTCCAATCTGGCTTTAACGTCATCAACAATCGTTGAGAGTCGCGAGTCTCCACCCCCTACTTTGCCAACCACGTTAATTTGAATAACACCACGATAAACAGGCATATCCTGAGATAACCCAATATTATCCGTTTCTACTGGCATGATATGGAGTTGAAGATAGGGATCGTTAATATCATTAAAAGGAAGATTGGGCCATGCGATTTTAAGATTTAAATCCTTGCCAATGCTCGCCACCAGCTTTCGTATTTCAGTATTAATTGTCGACTGATTCATGATTTAGTTTCCGATACGGCAGAGTTGAAAAACTGACTAAATTCCTCAGCAGTCACAGCAACCATACCGTTAGGTGCTTGTTTCGAATGCCCCATTTCAAGGCGGTAAGCATAAGGCACATTGTTTGTGAAATAGATAGCTTTCATTCCTACCTTAAATTGTTCAATAACAACGTTGCCTAACGCCTTTGTCATATTGCCTGACTTATCTATGCGCCCCGTCTCGCCTTCCGCTGGGGCATCAAATGACACCTGCCAATTACCTCTAAACCGCCCCCCTGTATAACCAGGAGGAACATAAATATCCATAGAGTCATTAACACGAACACGCTTTTTTAATTGACGTCGCTTTGGTGTTAAATTATTAGGATCTTGTTTTAGATATTCATTATGTTCAAAAACTGCTTTATTGTAGTTTGAGGCAACCCTATTAACTTCCCATAATTCAGGATTTCCAACAGGTGACATATCAACAAGCTTCGCTAATATTTTAAACCCTGTATTTTTGACAACCGTTTCAATATTTGCGTTAGATTTGTCGATAAAGATATTAATCGACTTCATGAACTGATCTGACATGTCACGCCCTCAGTTGAGACTGATAGCAGATAATAATATCAGCGGGTTTAACAGGGTTCGGTTCATGAACGCGCAACCAAACGCCATCGACAAGCACCTTATCCCCTTTCTGAATATCAATATCTGGAGGAAGTATCATTTTAATATCCGTAGAGAGAATAAGCGTGCCATCGATTTCGTAAGGTTTATATTGCGTTTTTACCCCGACAACAGAAAATAACGTTTCTGGCTCAAAGTGTTCCTGCCCCTCATCATCAACCCAATGCTTACCATCACGCTTAGCCTGATAGGAAACGCCATATTTTTTCAACATCCTTAATGCTGTACTCTGCCCACGTTGATAAATGTTCATGGCTACCTCATTGCAAATGTATTAATGGCAAATCCATCCGAGACATCAATCAAGCCAGACAATAAACCTTTTAACCAAGGAAAGTTTGGTGCGCCAGTATTAGTGCCTTCGGCATATTGCACAGTAATAGCGCCCTCAATTCGCTCTGAGGTGATTTCAGCGCCTAACGTGGGCTGTAGGTCATTTTCTACTGATTCAATCGCTAAACGGCATTGAGCTTGGATTAATTGCTTTGGTATCTGATCGCTTGGGATGGCAACACCGTCGCGAGATAGCCCTGAGCGAGGGAAAGATAAAGGTTGATTTAGGTTAGTTCGTTTACCTAACCATTTTTGCGATTCAAGATAATCCATCGCCGTAATTAGTAATGCCTCTAATCCACTATCTGCCAAAGTGATATTTCTATCCTCAGCGTATTTCTTCAAATCATCCACACTTGCGTAGCTATTAAATATTGGAGAGTTCTTATCAGGATCAATCATGCTCACCTCAAAAAAAAGAGGGGCACAAAGCCCCTTAAATTACTCGTCTGGAGAAGTTTTTTCTGTGAATGTAATTGCATCAGTATTTTGTGCAACACCATCAACAGTGGCTGTGACAATAAATTCACCCTGTGAATCAGAAGTTAATTTCACTGTCGCACCACCAGCTTTGCCCGTCTTAGATGAAGTAACGCTTAATTTGCCACCTGTTGTAGACCAATTAACGGTAGCTCCTTCGACTGGAGAGCTGCCCTTGGTGTAATTAAGAGTGATCGTTACTGTATCTGTACTGTCAGCGATAGCGGACGTTTTATCCGCTGACAGGGTTACTTTCCCTCTTCGGCAGTCAGTTTAATCATGACGCCAGCGGTTAATTTGTTGCTAGTGAAATGCTTCTTCCAGTTACCTGCGGTGCCTAACTGTGTTAAATCAGGGTTTTTTCCTTTTGATTCATCCCAGCTATAGCCCAGAACGCCAACGTTAACCACGCCTTCACCACGATAACCAACTTCCAAGTTCTCCTTGTCATTGATTTCATAAGATCGGAAAGTCGGCTCTTGGGATTCAGTGATAGTCACAGCACCCGGCACTAAACCAAAGATGGCATCTACTGGCGCTGTATCCGTTACCAGCACAGGCTTACCTAATGTGCCTGGCTGTCCACCGTAGATAACCACACCCGCTTCTTCATACACTTTGTTGTCAATGGCCTGATCAACAATATCGAAGTAGGTGGTTGAGTGCATAACAAACAGATTTACGCGGTTGAACTTATCACCATATCTGCGTAAACCTTTGGTCAGTGTTTTCTTGCCATCTGTCGCAATATCCGCAGTCACCACCATTTCTTTGTTATTGCCAATAGCGGCACCTAAAGCAGCTAAAGAGTATTTGATATAACCCTCTAGTGAAGCATCTGCCGCATCGGTACCCACTAACTCAGAGAACTCCGATACATCACGGCCACGGCGTTTAAATGCTTCTTCTGTCGTTGCATAAGGACCATATTTCCAAGGTGCTTTTACATCAACAGATTCGCCCGCGCCGATTTTTTTGTTCTCTACAGATGCTGTGGAGTTTACATCACGATGCTCAATCGAACCGCCGATCTGATAAAATGCACGCTTACGGAAGTCCCCCTCAATAAAAAGGTTATCCAGCACAATTGCGCCGTTTGATGCCTGATTAAATACTGCTAAATTATCTTGACGGCGTTCTAAAAACGCAGTTTGTGCTAAATCGTTATAAATTACTAAATCATTATTAGTCATCGTAGCCATTACTTATATTTCCTTACTCTTTTGGAAGTTTTAAATATGCGTCACGCCCGTATCGGCGAATATAATCAGCCTTGTCACTGGCGGACATTTGAGAACGTTTAAAATGTGCACCACCTTGTTTATGTTTCCCTGCATCTGTACCAGAGGCTGCGGGGAATAAGTGAGGAGCACTTTCTTTTAGGGATTCAATCCATTCAATAGGTGATAATGGCGTGCGACCATCTTTGCCCATGATTGGATTGCCATCTTCATCAACGGCTACGGCCTGACCTTCATCGTTGATCTGAAAAATGCCTTTGGCACGTAAAATTAAATCTTCTTGAGCGCTGGTTAATGCACCCGCTTTCCCTGCTGCAGAACGAATTTCATCGCCTAACACACGAGCACGGAATTTATTTGCAAACGCCTCTGCCTTTTCAGCTTTAGAGCTTGCTTCTTTTAACTTCTTGTCGAAATCACCACGCAAACGCTCAGTGCGCTTATTGAGAACCTCGTCAATCTTGCCATCTGCAATGAGCTTGGCTTCTTCGTCATTCTCAAAGCGTTTAAGCATGCCCTTCACAGTGTCTGGGTCAATGCCTTCAAAACGTTTCAGGTTATCGCCTTGCTCTTTGAGCTTGCCTAGCAACTCACTGTTTTTAGCCTTTAGCCCTGAAACCTGCTGGTCGATAATAGCTTGAATTTCTGGAGTGATTTCCGGTGTTCCACCACCTCCACCTTGCGAACCATCATCAGCCTGTGAATAATATTTGCGTTCGATATTCATAAATAACATGTGATTCCCCTTGGGATTAGATGCGCCTAGCGCGTTGTAATAACTCAGCCCTGAGCTGAGTTTAGGTAATAAAAAAGGCCACCGAGGTGACCTTGTTAAATGGTTTATTGATTAGCTATATCCAGCCTCTCTAAATGCATGCCCATCTATCTCTCTAAGTCGCTCTAGTGAAATAAACTCTCCCTTATCGGTATAAAACTCAGAAGGATGCATACCGCCCTCTTTCATTAGTCTGAATCGCGTTTCTCCGAAAACTTGACGCTGTCGCCATTCAGGTTGCCGTTGTATCCAATCAAGAAAATTGGTATCTGCTGGCACCTGCCCGTCCATTGAGGCACGAGTTCCTGCGTCCATCTCATCTAAATCGATACCTAATTCACGCCACGATTTGGTAACCAGCGTTTCTGTTGAGCGGCAATTGAAGTGGATTTTTCCGGGGCCTTGTAGATAAGGAACTTTATGACCAATAGGCTTACCTTCCAGCGTGTATCTCAACCTATCCCGAATAATGCAATCGTGAGATGTTTTATTATCGAGGGTAGATAACCATTGTTTACAATCAAGAATGTCTTTATTGGCATCAGCAAACTGATCTCGCGCTGTTGCTTGTAAATGGCTAATGGCCGTTTTAGCTATTGTCGTCGCATTAGCTCGGCTTAGTTGCAATACGCCATCCTTATAACCTTGGTTTGCATGTCCTCTGATTTTACGTCCGATTTCTACCGCACTATCACCATTTAAATAACCATTCCGAACAGCGTTATTTATGCGTGTCATGCGATCTGATTCTAATCCATCAGCCCATTCAGAAAGTAATTTCCCTTGAAATGGGCGAGACATGACTGAGGAAAATAGCATTTCCTCTGTAATGCTCATTAGTGGATATTTGCGTAGAACAACATCAGGTAGTAGAGCATCAAACAGTGATGGGTAGTAGCCAGCCTCATATAATGCATGCGCTCTCATTTCTTCTGTTAACAATGAAAAAGCACTATCAACTGCACGCTTATTAATACTTCTAACGCTGGACAGCAACGACTCCAATCGCCTTGCAGTGAAACTATTAACATCGATGGAGGTATCATCTAAAGACACTATAAGTGAAGCAGTTAATTCAGCATCAAACTCATTAAGTGCCTTTATCATGCGTCTAGCCACCCCTGTAGAATAGCGACCAGAAAACAGGGAGTGAGCAATCAATTCATCCATTAACCGCTCATTCACTGATCTCATGTCTCACCTACCATTGTCGGCTCTTGATTATTAAGCTCATCCACCACCACATCAACATCATCAGCGGGGTCGATAACATCATATTTCTGCAAACTTCTCACTAAGTCAGATTTACGCGTTGCGCCAGATTGCCATGCTGCGACGATTTCACGGATCATCGAACTATCGGCAATGTGATTAACGAGGTCTTTGTTAATCTCAAACGAAATGCCTGCAGTATCTAAACCTAAGTATTCAGCACACCATATTAGCGATTTACTGCATGCATCGGAAACATTAGAGCAACAGATGCTCAGGATAGAGGTTTGTGCGTTCTGTTCACCGACAGACTGAATAACCGTTTTAACTTTGCTATCAGCAGAAACCAATTGAGCACCGAGCGCAACCATATAATCGCGTTTACTGTCCATTGCTTCTTTTGCCAGCATGTTAGGTTGAGCCTGAGCGTAACCAAAGAAACCTTTTTCTGGCAACATAATTGGCGAGCGAGAACCAACCATAACGCCTTTCTTTTCTAGATAGTCACGCCATTCTGTTCCTAGCCCACCTAGATAAGGTTGTATTTGCCCACAGAAGAAAACAGAATCTTCATAATCAGCAGAGTTTCGATAATGCCCTAGGTTGATTTTTGCCAATCCTAGAAGTGGGGCTTCATCAATAGTGTGATCATTATTCTGTGCACCAATAAATGTAAATGGAATTTCATTCCACACACCGTTACCAGCACGCGCAGGTATATACTCAGAAGAAATTTCAAAAACGCTACTTCCACTGGGCTTGCGATAGACACGACAGACAAACTTACCTTCTTCTATCGACAATACACGGTATTGAACCTCATCCTTAAAACCAAACCCGTCCTCTTCTTCCACCGTTTCACGCAATACCACCAGCGTTAACATCGTGCGCCCATTAATACGAGCTGTACGCCAGTTAATGATGTCTTCAGCACGATATTGGAATATGTACGGGAGTTTCGAATCACTGTTGTAATCAACATACAGACCATGCCGACCGACTTCCAATACTGACTCAAGTGAAGACTGAGCCAATTGATAGATACTTGAACCCGCCCCGTCAGCATCGTCTTTTAAACACGACAGCTTTTCGACGACAGCAACTAAGGGATCTTTTTTAAATGCCATCCCTATCATGCCGTTGCGAGTATTGCCCGTTATTGGATAGAACACCGCACGGTCTTGATAATCTTTATTGCGCTTCTTTTTACGCTCACTATCTTGCTCTTCAAGCTCAGGAAGATAGCTTTTTATATCTTCACCACCTCGACAAACAGAGCGCACTAACTCCCACTGAGGAGCAGCCGTTTTATACTCCGGTCGAGTGAAATCTACATTTGTTGTACTCATCAGAAGGTTGTTCCTAGGTTAATTTCGAATGCTGGGCGCTTGGTATTTCTTCTGCTCACCGCAAAATATCTAAATCCATCAGCATCATGTGACGTGTAATCGTGAAGCGGTTTATCTTTCCAACAGCCCCGCTTGTCATCCCACTCTTTGCGATAAGCTTCTAGATGAGCAATGCCTTCACTGCATTTGTGTTCATCGAACACGCAAAGTGGCAGAATTTCACGTACTGCCTCGATACCTTCATCGACTGAAAGCTTTGGCACCACTTCAAATCGGATTGAGTAAATTTGTCCGTCTATTTCGTACCCTTCACGCGCTAATTCACGTCGTGATTTCGCATCAGAACCAAACTCACGGTTATCGATATCATGAGGGCCATTGTGACTTGCATATGTGTAGCCTTTGTCTTTTAACACTTTCATGTAGTGCCGTAGACCTTCACCACTGTTTGAGTAGTGATCAATGACATGGAACTCTTCGCCCACTTCACGAATAAACCAAATTGATGTTGAATCACCGACGCCAATATCCCAGTACGTGTGAACCGGTAAGTGTGAGTTATCAGGAAGTGTGCCAATGCGTTTATTTTCGTACAGGTAGCGGAATTGCTTAGCGTAGTAAGCGCCTTCAACCGATTGTTGGAATGCCTCAGACGGTATTGACGGGTATTCCCGTTTCATATCGTCGCCAAGCGTTTTCTCTTTGGCGTAATACCATGCTTTCTGGCGCTCGTTTAATTGAACACCATGTTTGCTGGCTATCTCATCAAAGTAATCAACTAACCGCTGGGGTAATGGCTCAACAGGGTTAATGGCATACTCTGGATTCTTCCACCATGAGAAGAAAAAGAACTTCCAGTCTAGGTTAGAGAGAGTCTTATTCTGAATTTGCGCTTTCTCAGCAGACTGGCAATAATCGAAGAAATAACCTGCTCGACCCTCCGCTGTGCTTTCAATCGTCGTGAAACAATCGCTTGATACCGCCTCAAATGCGCCAGTGACAATCTCACGGGCTTTCTCTGGATACTTAGCACATATCTTACCGAACTCAGAAACGTGCAAATAACGGAGCGTACCGCCACGAAATGACGTGCTGATATAAAGTGACCCACCTTTACTAAAAACCAACTCACCAGACGCGTCATTACTTGCCGGGTTAGCCGCTTTGATTTCATCAGGTAACTTTTCATAGGCATACTTTATCTTTTCCCTGAATAGTCGCTTAGCATCGTTAAGTGTGTGGGCTATCAATGCACATTTAGCCGCCTCAAATAACGCTGCGTCTAATTGGATAATGCAGACTTCTGTAGTAAAGCCAAGCTGACGAGCTTTCAGGATAATGTTTCGCGTGTGCATCCCTTCAAAATATTCGAGTTGCTCAGGCGTCATTTTAAATCGAACAGGCTTACCTTCTTTGTTTGTGATCCAGTAGAGGTGATTCAATCGCCAGAGCTTATCTCTTAATAATGCAAGATGTTCTGGCTTCATGATTATTCCTTAGATAAGTCGTCCATTAGTTCTGATAGCTGACTAGCTGTCTTATTCGGCTGAACATCATCAAGGCCGTATGCTTGACGCTCAAGCCCAACCAAGTTTTTGAGTGTTTCACTTAATGCTTTGGCTGACTTAACGCGCTCAGGGAGAGATATGATTGAATGATAAATTTCATTGAGTTTATCGCGTCCGTTATCATCAGGACTAAACATTAACTCGCCAAGTTTTCTTAAGGCTGGCACATCAGCACATTCAGCAGATAGTTCATCAAATAAGTTGTTGGTTAATTCTCTAGCCCTTCGAATATCGCCTCTATGCTCCATGCGGACATTAGCGATAACCTCGGCATTAGCCTCAATAAGTTGCCGTTCTGAAATAGCCTTTTCGGTGGCAACCAGACTGGCAACCTCCCTTTTGGCAACCAAGTTTTCAGCCCTAGCCTTAACCTTTGCCTTTAAATCTCGCTCCCATCCTTCTTTCTTGGCACGCTTACTTATCGCCTGATGGGTTATCTCGTATTGAGAGGCTATTTCCCTTATGGACATCACGCCAGCTCGGTAAGCCGACTCGATGGCCTCCCAATCTGGTCTTTTAGCCATATCCATTC
This sequence comes from Proteus sp. G2675, assembly GCF_963886535.1. Lineage (NCBI taxonomy): Bacteria > Pseudomonadati > Pseudomonadota > Gammaproteobacteria > Enterobacterales > Morganellaceae > Proteus > Proteus sp. G2675. Next base: position 1,867 of record NZ_CAWPCB010000007.1, on the reverse strand, counting down.
CTTAAATAAAAAAGGCCGCTAGGGCCTATTTGGTTTTCTGTTTGTTGACTAACTTGCCTAACTCGCGCTCGACGATTTCAGCAACTATTCTCCCATCATCAACTCTTCCACAGTGTAAGTATTCAAGTGATTGCTGTAATTGACGATAGAGAATGGATAAGTTTGCTTTTTCTTGTTTGGTCATACTTTCTCCTTAGCGAACTTACTCGCCCACACTTTGGCAATATGTAAGCAGTCGTCAAACATTCGCCCTTTTCTACTTGCTTGAGAGCTTCGGCGATAATGATCTACCGCCATGTAACTTGCTCTACGACAAACAGGTAAAGAAAAGCCGAGCTTTTTTAACTCGGCTAGTACGTTCTGCTCTATGAATTGTTCGTGGTTCATGCTGGCTCTTCTCCATCTGGAAATTCGCCCATATCAGGCAAGGTTAATTGTGATAGTTCTTTAATTGCCTTCTTCGCTTTGCGTATTTTCTTTAGGTGACGCTTGCGTAAATTCATTAAGTCACTACCTTTCCTGCCAAAGTTCTCGAACGACCAGTTATCGGCTGCTACTAATCTATTTTGCATCTCATTGATAGTCAGGGTTTTAAGCTCATTCATGTCAAGGTTTGCTAACCCTGTTTGTGGTTTTGACTCTTTTTCAGCTAGATCAAGTAACCATCGACGCAAGGATTTCGCTACATCTGTATTAGCTAACATTCCGATTAGATGTGCACCTCTAACAGAGAAGATCCTGACCTTTTTCTTACGTAAGTTGTTGTTTATTCCATTGGTCATTGTTTCAGTGACCATTGTCATATCATCAGAAAACTCGTCTTTGTTGGCGTTATATAGATTGGTTACTGACTTCTCATTTTTGTATTAGAGTAGCTTAGCCATCTGAGAGCTGGTAAACCAAATCTTATTATCACCATTATCAAATGGAGTAATTTCATTACCTTTGAAAACTAATGATTTGCTCATGGTGTAAATCCTTATAGAAAAGCGAACCTGTTCACCAGAAATAACCGCCCCACAGAAAACACCATTAACGGTTTTTCTCAGGTTCGACTTTCTGTAAGGTTCTGTGAGTGTTTTTAATTGCGCGGTGAATGCACAGAATGAAATGCGTAGAGTTCGCAGCTTAGCGATACACTGCCAAGCCACTTCTAGTCTGTTCCTAGCAGTCAAGATATGATCACTCTCCTTAATGGATAAACGACTTATCTAATTGCTGATATATATATTTACTTAAGCTATACTAAGTAATTATCACTATACTTTGATTAATATCCTGTTAGTTTGCCCATGCACCCATGCTGGGCTTTTTTTTATTCCATGCATTCTTGTTTGATATAATCCTGCAACCCTTTAATCATCTGTTCTGACTCTGCAATTCGCTCTCTGAGTAACCAATAATTTCGGATAGCGGTGTCAGTAGGTCGGGCGGTGGTTGCATAAGCCAAGCTGGTGGAGGGAGTGGTTTTGACTTTGGGGCACTCGGCTTTGATGTACACCCGCTCTGGATGACGCTCACTAATATCACGCAAGTGACTAATTTCATTCTTAGCATTCGCTAGCTCCTGCGTATATTGAATATCCAACTGATTTAATCGCATTATGCGTGCTTGATAGTCAGTATTAATAGACTTCTGTTCTTCGAGAGCCACGGCCAGTTTTTTGTTGATATCTGTCAGTGAATTAATCCTATTAGCTTGCCAGTTAATCACCCAATAACTACCCACGATAATGCCTACCATCGCAATGACGGCATAGAGTTTTCCGTATTTCATGATTAGTACCGATGATATGAGAGTGCAATCTGACAGCGCTTTTCTAAACTCACTTGGTCTTTAGTACATGAGTTATCAATCAAGAGATAA